>JBAUOX010000349.1:0-2705 GCA_049579985.1 Isosphaeraceae bacterium
AGGGAACCCTGCGGGTAACCAATCCCGTCCGGTAGAGCTGGACCAGCAGCCGGAAGCGAGTCTTGCGTGGTGGGTGGGTGACCACCCCTGCGAAGCGTAGACAGCGCGATCAAACGCCGTGCGATTGGGCCCCGAAATCTCCTCGTGGTGAGCCCTCGTCGTTGTCAGACGCGGGGGCCGCGCCAGGCAACTAACTCATGGTCCACTCAGCCTGCCTGGTCACGCCGGGGTCGGAGAACAGGGCGAATGATCACGAGGGCTCCCCTGGGAACTTGGGAGACCCTGCCATCTCCACTGAGCAAGCCGGCCGGAGATACCGGCATACCAACTCCAGGACGATCCACGGCTCCGCGACCGGGGCCGATGGGGGACAAACAGCGGTCGCACCGGTGGTATCGCCAAGCGAAGGAAACGAAGTGCGGCGAGATGGGTGGCAGGGAGTCGCAGCGCCTCATAGTAGCGTTGAAGCGGGGGAACGAGCCCTCCCGGACCCCGTGGAGCGAAGGGGGCGCCGCGTCGTGGCGAGGGGTTGGAACCATGCCGAGGACACCGAGCCTCGAAGGCGTGTCACCGCAAAACCGCTTGGCCGTGTGAGGGACAGCGGAGCCACGACGTGACGAACCGGGTGCGGGAAATCCGCACGCCCGGCTCTGTGGGAGCTCTGGGGGGCAACCCCCAGAGCGACCCGGCCCGGATTTCCCGCAGCCTGAAAACATCGACGACTGGCACGTTACCTTCAGTATCAGTACCTGATACTAAGCCATCTGTATTGCAAGCCTGCAGAGTGCGGAGACGGTCTCCCGGGTAGACATCTTCCTTCGTCTCAAGGACGCCTACGACCGGGCGCTTGCCGTCTTGCGGCAGAGCGCCGCGTAGTCTACGCGATAGGCGAGAGCACGCCTGTGAAGGGAGCTGCGGGACGGGCGGCATCCGGAGGGGAAAGGGGTCGTCACTGAATAGCGCTTTCCTAACCCCTAGGCCGCCTGCATCAAGCGTTTACGCGCATGTCTTCGAGGCTCCTACGCCTCTCAAACGGCCGATATTAGTGACGTCCCCTTTTCCCTACTCGGGCTTACCGCGCATCCTTGACCGGACATTTCTTATTTTGTCTCCATTGAAAAATGTCCGGTAGCCGACTATACTATAGCAGTGGCGGGAGAACCATGCCCAAGGTCGCGTGCTTCGAGATACCGGGCCTGTCGTGCTGGTTCTGGTCAAACGACCACGACCCACCGCATTTCCACGTTAAGCGGGAGGGCGAATGGGAGCTTAAGGTCAAGTTCGCCGAGGGCGAGGCGCAGATGTTTAAGCTGGAATGGCGCGACAATCCGAGGACGAAAGTGCTTCGGGAAATCGCCAGAAACGTGAGGGAGAATCGGGTACAACTGCTTGCGGAGTGGGAGGCGAACGTAAACAAATGACCACAAAAACGATGAAGCGACCCCTCGTGGTCTTCTACTCGACTTCGCCGCGCATCGCTCACGCCTGCCGAAGTGCCGTCAAGCGCAACAAGAGCCTCGCCCGGCTCGCGGTGATCCATGAGTTGGGGCATGCCGTCGCGACGCACGAAGCGATCAGGCACGCCCAAGGCCTCGAGATCGTTGTGCTCTCCCACGCGGATGACGACCACTTCGTGCTGACTGACTCGCGGCTCGAGACCGTGGTCTCGGGGGGCTTCCACTTGCTCTTCACGGAACCAGCCACGCATCCCGATCAGGTCGCCCAGTGGATGAGGACGACAAACATCCGCTCGGAGAACCGCCTTCACGTGATCAAAGTCGACGACTTGGAGGCTCCGCAGATGTCCCAACTGCTCGGGCGCTTCTGCTCCGCTCTCGGGCCGGACGTTAGCCGCGGCAGCATCATAGACGCCTACCTCGCCGGGGATACGCTGCTCGTCCGTGGACCAAGACATCGGATGCTGCACGTCCCTGTAAGCTCCGTCCCCGCGTTGAGGGGCCAGCCTCCCGCCGTGCTGCGGAACCTCGAGATCGACCCCGACGGTTCGTTCATCTACTGGCCGGGCCTCGATGTCCACCTAGGATGGAACCAGTTCCTACAGGTGATTGCACCGGGCGAACTGCGCAGGGCTCAACAGCGGAGCACCGACTTCAACGAACGATATGGGGCTGCCATCCGTAAGGTCCGTGAGGAGGCGGGAATCCTCCAGTCGAGGGTCGATGGGCTCACCGAGCGCCAGCTCCGCCGCATCGAGCAGGGGGAGTGCCGGGCCACGAGTGCAGCGATCGTTGCACTGGCAAGCGCTCACGGCCTCGACGCCAACGCCTATATGGAGAAGCTGACGAAGGCGATGCAGTGAGCGAGCTGGTTCGGGCAGTGGTCTGACCCGCCCGGCCTCTGCGACCGCAGGCGTCATGGCGAGAATAGCGCTCAAAGTCTACCTTTTCCTACCGCACGCCCGTCCAGTAGCGGTGAAAAGTTGCCAACGACTTGCCAGTGGTTGTTGTTCGGAAGGTGGGCCGCACGGCAGAGGCGGAGCCCGGCTGACCGGAGAGGTGGACTTGCGTGGAGCAGTCCAACCATTAGAATTGAACAGTAAGGCCGGGAGAACATGTCAAGCGACCGGCTGACTTGCCCGTCAATTGGCGATCTATCGCGTTTTTTCCGAGAATGGTGTGGTAAACTGAAGTCGATAGAGGGCTTTGAGCCTGTGCCCCGGTGACGGACGGGGTTGCGGCCTCAGG
>JBAUOX010000350.1:0-1573 GCA_049579985.1 Isosphaeraceae bacterium
GCGGCCACGGTCGGGCTCGACCAGTCCGGCGTGGGCCGGGTGCGGATGAGGCTCGACGAAGGGCTGACAGGATTGGTGGCCGAGCGGATGAGCCCGATCATGGAGCCCGATGCGCCCATTCACCCGCGGTTCAAGTATTTTCCCGAGGCCGGCGAGGACCCGTATCACTCGTTTCTGGGCGTTCCGCTGATCGAGTCTGGAATCGTGCAGGGAGTGCTCGTGGTCCAGACGATGGAGCGGCGTTCCTTTTCTCCGAACGAGATTCGGATGCTGGTCACGGTGGGTTCTCAACTGGCCCCGCTGGTCTCCGGCGCGCGCATGCTGGAGCGTGTGGCCTCGGCCGATGTCGATACGCGCGAGGCGTTTGCAGCTGCGGGAGAAGCAAGAACGCCGCGCTGGCTCAAGGGCTGTCCACTTTCGCCGGGAACCGGCTTCGGACAAGCCTATCTGATCGGTCAAAACGGAATACTCGGGGAGATCCCTGACTCGGTTGCGACCGACCCCGCCGTCGAACACCAGCGTCTGAACCGTGCGATGGAAGCCGCCCGCGAGGGGATCATCCGACTGAGCCGCCGAATCTCGCATCTGGTGGGCGAGGACCATGGCGCAATCCTGCAAGCGCAGCTCATGATTCTCCAGGATAGCACGGTTGAGCGCGACCTGGCCGGCTGCCTGGCCGCGGGCTCCACTGCGGAGTGGGCCCTGAGACGAACTCTCGACAAGTATGTCGCGACGTTTCAAAAGCTGGCCAACCCATTCTTTCAGGAGCGAATCTTCGACGTCAAGGATGTCTTCCGACGAATCCTGTGGCACTTGCGCCCCCAGGCAGAGGCCGCAACACTCGGCAAGGAGCGGCTTGTCCTGGTCGCCCAGGAAGCCTCGGTACTCGACCTGTTCTCGGTGGATCTCGATCACCTTGTCGGAGTGGTCGTGGAACACGGGGGCCCTCACAGCCATGCAGTGATCATCGCCCGTAGCCTGGGAATTCCCATGATTGGCCAGGTGCCGGGGCTGTTCGACCAGTTCAAGGCCGGGCAGCTTTTACGTATCAACGGCACCACCGGACAGATCGAGCTCGATCCTTGCGTCGATGTTAATGGCGAGGTCGATGGCGGCGAGCCCTCACCGCTTGTGGTCGAGGCTCACGGCAACGGTCAATGCTCTGCCACGGTTGCCGACCGGCCCGGGATGCCCCGAATTGAAGCCAACGTGAACCTTCTGAGCGAGGCCGCCCAGGTCGTTGCCAGCGGGGCTAGTGGTGTCGGTCTGTATCGCTCGGAGATGCTCTTCCTGGCTCGCCGAACCTTGCCGACAGAGGAAGAGCAGGTCGAGATCTACCGCAAGCTGATCGCTGCGCTGAAGGGTCGTCCCGCGACCATTCGCACGTTTGATCTGCGCCCGGACAAGCTGGCACACGGATCCACCGCCTCCTCCATGGCACAGACGCTCGACTGGCGGCTGGTGCTGGAGTCACCAATTCTGCAGCGCTTGTTCAAGGAGCAAGTGCGGGCCATCCTCCGGGCCGCGGCGACTGGACCGGTTCGGTTGTTGATTCCTCTGGTCACTCGATCGA
>JBAUOX010000351.1:0-1631 GCA_049579985.1 Isosphaeraceae bacterium
GGGTGCGGGGAAGGCGTGGCCGGTGAGCTGTTGATAATCACGGGGACGTGGAGGGAAAAAGGGACCTCACTGAATAGCACTTGCTTAACCCCTAAGCCGCTTGCATCAAGCGTTTACGTGCATGTCCCTGAGGCTCCTTCCCCTCACGAACGGTCGATATCAGTGATGTCTATTTTTTCCCTCCCTGATGTCCCTTTTTCCCTCCCTCGGGTATCGGTCATGCGGAGACTTCCCGAACCGACTCGAGGAGAGTCGACCATCGACTGGCCGGCCGGTCCCGCCACGCCCCCTTTTGGTAAGCGTAGCCGACGATGAGTGGCACGGCGAGCGTGGCCTCGGAGAAGACCATTTGCTCGAACACCGTGTCAACTTTCCCCCAGCTCGACGCTTCCTTAAGCGTGCTTCCGGAAAGCGCCCCGTCGCGAACGTCGGCCACGGTGACTTGGATGGCATACTTGTGCATCGGGACGTCGAACCCGAGCACCTCTGCCGCAACCACAATGTCCTGGGCAAAATTCTTGGGCACGCCGCCGCCTACCATGAATAGCCCGGTGGTCGTGTTCTTCACCTTGAGCTGAGTCAGTTCGTAAAAATCCTTGGCGCTGTCGATACTCACCTTCGGCCCGTCTCCGCAGGCGTGCTGATGTGCCACCAGGCCGAATCCCGCCGAACAATCACTGAAAGCCGGGCAGAAGATCGGCACGTGGGCCTTGTACGCCTCGTACACGATGCAGTCCCCGGCGCCGAGGTGCTCCCGCTCCAGGAAGACGCCCATCGCGCGAATGAACTCGCGCGAGGAGTGCGGCCTCGGTTCCAACCCCTCGGCGATCCGCTGTGTGGCCTCATCGCAGACCCGGAGTTGATCCTCGTCGATCAAGGTGTCGTAGATGCGGTCGATGTGCAGTTCGCGCAGCGTGCCGTCGTCGAGCCCCGACTTGAGCCGCTCCTCGGCGATGTAGTGGCGAAACCCCAGGGCCTCGAAGAAGTCCTGGTCGACGATGTTGGCCCCGTTGCTGACGATAGCGTCGACCATGCGGCAACGGACCATCTCCGCGAACACCTTCTTGAGGCCGGCGCTGACCAGCGATCCAGCCAGGCAGAGAATAATCCCACATCCATCATCGCGGAGCATGCGGTCGAAGATTTCCGCCGCGCGGGCGAGATCGCGGGCCGTGAACGACATCCGCCGCATGGCCTCAACCAACGGGACGACGTCGATCTCTGTGATGTCGATGTGCTCGATGGTGCGGGAGAGCAGCTGGGTCTTCTCAGGCAAGGTCACGGGTCGGTCTCCACCTGGTGAGTGTCTCTCGAATCCGCCAGTGATCACGGCACTCCGCGTTCGAGCGGCGTCGCAAAGATCGCATGTCTCGCCGCTATTGGTTTGATCAAGTCGGTCTGGGGTCCGATCCCAAAAAGCGGTGACGCACCGAAGAGCACAGGTGTAAGATACGCGAAGGGACGGAGACCGAACAACACAGGTGATTGGCAACTGGGAAAGAGGCCGTTATGGAAGTGCTTCTGGAGTCGGAAGAGCAAATGGGCCGGAACAAGGAAAAGGGAAGAGGAAAGCGTCAGCGTCCCAACGGCCCTCCGGCACCCACGCCAGCCGCCATCGCGGACCAGACGGG
>JBAUOX010000352.1:0-12995 GCA_049579985.1 Isosphaeraceae bacterium
ACCAAGATGTGCACCGACTGCGACCTGTCGAAAACGGACGACAACAATGCCATCATGGCCCAACTCCTGATGCAGGGCACAAACTACGTGAACTTCATCGGCCGATACTGCTGGGTGGCGGCGGGAGAACATGGCCTGGCCGGTGTGGTGGTGACCGAGCGCGATGAGCCGCAGGCTGTCGTGGGCAGCTCGCTACACCGCCTGGCCTATCCCGAACGTTACCGAAACCACGTTGCGCGGGGCGGGAGGTTGGAGCATGCCCACCAGCATCCGGGCAAGGACATCAGCGATGGGCATTACCACCCCGAGATCCTGTCTCTTCAAGCACGCGGCGAGTTTCTGTACTCCGCATGTGGCGAGGCCGGACTGCGGATCTTCGACATCGCGTTCATCGACCACAAGGGCTTCTCTCAGCGAATCATCACGGCGCCTGTATCCCCTCTGGGCCAGCGGTTCTTCGTGCGCACGAAGTATGCCACGGCCGTCGCCGCCCCCACCACGATCGACCCCGACCCGACTCGAACTCATCGGCCCGAGAACAAGGAGCAGCCGGTTCATGCGATGTACGCCTATGTCTACATGACCGACAAGTACGAAGGACTGATCCTCGTCCCCGCCGGTACCTTGCTGGACGGAAACCCCCTGAACAACTTCCTGGATCGCGAGCTGACCCACAATCCGGGCGGGATTCTCTCTGGGTCGCGGGGAATCACGATCATCGGGACTTACGCGTACATCACCTGCGACCGCGGCCTGGTCGTCGTCTCGCTCGACGATCCCAAGCACCCCAGGGTCACGGCCGTGCTCGGGGAACCGTTCCTGAAGCGCCCACGAGCAGTCCAGGCCCAGTTCCGCTACGCCTTTGCCTGCGATGAGGAGGGGGTCAAGGTGCTGGACATCACCGACCTGGCCCACCCCAGGCCCGTGACGATGCTGCCACTGCGAGACGCCCGCAACCTTTACGCGGCCCGGACCTACGCCTATGTCGCGGCGGGGACCCAGGGACTGGTCATCGTGGACGTCGAGCGTCCTGAGCAGCCCCGGATCGATCAGGTGTTCAATGCCGGAGGTTGCATCAATGATCTTAACGACGTCAAGCTGGGCATCACATACGTCAGTGAGTTTGCGTACCTTGCCGATGGCAAGAACGGCCTCAGGGTCGTCCAGCTCACGTCGCCGGAGACGCCCGGGAATTACGGATTCAGTCCCCGGCCCACTCCTCAGTTGATCGCCACCTTCCCACTGCCGCAGGAGGGCCATGCGCTGGCGATCTCCGAGGGTCTCGACCGCGACCGCGCCGTGGACGAGTCGGGGAACCAGATCAGCGTCTTCGGCCGCGTCGGAGCTCGCCCTCTCGACCTCGAAGAGCAGCGGCAGATGTACCTGCACAACGGCCAGCTTTGGAAAGTGAGCGACGATCCGAGGGATCCCATCTACGTCCGTCGGTATTAACGCTATGGCACGAGTCGCTTTCCAGGCAACGACTGCTTCAGATTGGCGAAATGACGTTGCAGAGACTCGGGATCGTAGGCCGCAATGGATCTCAATCGCCCAGCGAGCGTCTCGATGATCGGCGGCTTCTGGGCAATCCCGTTGGGTTGCTTTGGAGCATGGGAGGGACTACGGTGGAGGGTCAAACTCAATTCGGAGTCGAGCGCCTCAAAGGTGTCTTGCACCGCACGAGGTGCCTGAGGAACCACCTCCTGGTAGATCGTCCGAAACGCCCAGGTGATCTGCCGCGCGGAGTCGTAATCCAGCGTCTCGCCGGACACGATCGCACACAACGTGTGAAGAAGCCCGAGGGCCACGCTTCGATCTACGATGCGAGCAGGTGTTCCCGGCGGCACGCGAGTCATGTCAGTTAGGTCCCGGATAATTGCTTGGCTTTGGTCGATGATCCTGTCCGCTGCCCTCAGAGCGCGCCGACAGTCGCCGAACGGCTTCGCTCTCATCGCAAGCTGAAACTCCTGCAGGTCGTCTTCAAGCTGCTGCGTGCGTTGCAGCGCGAGCTTGGGATTGGCCGCCTCGATTCCGATCCGCACCAGGACCGATGGCCAGTTCGGGACTGTCGGACGACCAGGGGCTCCGCTCGAGCCGCGCATGCGCCGCCATGCCAAGGGCCCAGCCGTTATTAATTCGTGATAGCATGAAGAACAATCAAAACGAGCGAAGTCGGGCCAGCCACCTCCAGCCGGTGCGCCCGAGCGGGCCTGGGCGGCGAACATCCTCATTGATTCTCGCAAGGTGACGATCCCACTCACGGCCACGAGTTCTGTCTGCTCGAGTCGATTGGGGTTAAAGCCAAGGAGTACCTGGATCCGAGGGAGCTTTTCTTTTTGATACTTCCAGTGCCGCGGCTGTTCGTCGCTGAAGGCTGCAACCTCGATGCTGGGGAGCGGGGGATGCCCGGCAGCGTACATGGCGTGAGTGATTACTTTCTGTTCGTCTGCGTTTCCGACGTGGCAGGACAAGCATTTGGTTGCGCGGGTTACCGGGTTCCACAGGTCAACCATGCCATAGCGTTGTTCCTTCTGCTCGCGCGTCAGCTTCCGCCACTCGGGGTCGTTCACCGCCTGATGGTGCAGGACCCAATCCTGGGCCGCCCCATGGCAAGCCACACAACTGACTCCTTCGGTTCTTTGCACGAAGTACTGCGTCGGAACATTCCCGGCAACGGGAACCGCATGGCAAGGGATGCAGGCCTGACTCTTCACCACATCCACGACCCCTAGACGGCTGGCGATCTTCTTGGCTCGCTGTCCCGCCAACATAAGGAATCGTTCACCATTCTGCTGGCGGCGATCTTTCGCCTTCTCCTCCGTCGGGGGCACGTTCATCGGCCAGTAGAAGGCGTATTCATGCCCGTCATTCTCATGCCATGTTTTATACTCATCCATGACGCAGATCATCTCGTCCTGCCGATCTCGATATCGCTCTGGGTTGCCATGGCAATCGGCGCAGAACTGTGCGCCAAAGACATAGGAACGGGGCTGCGGCGGGCCTTGCCGACCCTGACCTCTTGGATCACCTTGACCTCCTCTCCCCGGCAATTCCAGGCCCAAGGATGTGAGCATCGCGCAACCCAGGAGGGCGATGAGGGGTGCTGGATGGCTGCTGCGGTTTTGAGTGCGCATGGCCTCAATCCTTATTGTGTACCCAGGTCACTTGACTAGCGTCGCCGGCTCTCGAAACGAGGTGGCCCTGAGACCCTGAGTTCGTATTCCTCCAAGAGGTGCACATGTCTGTTAGCCGTTCACCGTCACTTACGCACTCTCGCGGGATCAAACCCCTGTGGGCTCTCGAATCCTTCATCGAACTTCAATCTCCGCAGCAGCTCGTCAAGCCTCTGCTTCAGTTTCCGCTGGTCGGCAACTCGATCAGCACCTAGACGACACCAGACCTGGTAAAACGGCACCAGAGCGAGATAGCGTTGCGTGGCATGGTCCCAGCAGTCCACGCCCTCCCAAGCTTTCGGGTCATCGAACATTGTGATCAACCTTTCGACCTCGGCGAGGGAAAAGGACCGTGATGAGACCTCCCTTAGCCGACGATCAAGCGGTTCGAGCAGAGCATTCACCTGACATGGGATCTCCTTGCGGTCAGGAATGGGCTTGGTCATCTCCGCGAGGAGTTTCTCGATGGCGACCTCGAAGGGTTTCCCATCATCCCTTGGGTCCAAACCAGCCGGCTTGTCTGCAAGCGCAAGGGCGCGGGCCATGGGAACATGCCAGGAACCCCAGCGCGGAACGTCGGAACGGACCTTTGGGTCATCGGCCGGGCGCTTTCTGCGCCACTCCTCGTCGGCTAGCTCGTGGTGGCATGAGAAGCAGCTAAATTCGGAAAACTCCGGCCAGGGAGATGTCCCGCATGCGGCCCGGCGGCGCAGGAGTTCCAAAGCGGCCTTGGTCGTGGCGAGTTGACCGACGGCCCACGCCAGCGCCGGAAAGTCGGCTGCGGCATTCCGTTCCTTCTCGTCCCAGTGCACCGGGAGGTTTTCCTGATAGGCGGCAAACTCGAAGTTCAGCCGCGGGTGCCCGGCTGCAATCAGGTCGTGATTAACTTCCTGGGGCGGCAGACCGTCTGGGGAACGCCTACCCACATGGCATCCGGTGCAAACCTTGACCCGTTGGGCGAGCTCCTTGGTGGCGCGCAGACCGTATTCTCGCTCCTTGATTTTCGAGTCGAGACCCTTCCACCGCTCAGTCGTGTGCGGGCCGAGCCATTTCGCCGCTCCGCCATGACAGGACTCGCACCCAACACCGTCCTGGTTCAGCGTTGCCGTTACCTCCAACTCGGCCTCGGGCCGTGGGGTAGTGTGGCAGGCCAGGCACCGCTCATCACGTTCGGCTGGCAAGACCGGCCCGGCCCAGGCTGACAGGTTGAGGACGATTCGTTCGGAACGATCACCGAGCAGCGTCTGGTAGGCCGAGGAATGAGGATCTTGAGTGAGCCACGTGGTGTGTTCGTTCCTCCGAACGTTCGAGCGTGCGACACGGGCAATACTACCATGGCACGCCACTGCAGAGCAGGAACCCGAACCCCTTAAGCTCGAGGCGAATGTGACTGTCGCGGCTGGAGGGGAAGGCTTAGCCGTTTGCGCCTGGTTCTGGCCGCAACCAGGCAAGATCAGCACCAGCAAAGGGATGATGCCCCTCTGATTCCGTCGTATCCGGGTCGTGATGGTGTGGGAGCTCTCGATCGGCGAGAACTTATCGTAGAGTATCGGGCACAAAGTTCACTCCTCGATCGACTCGGGCTTGCTTTACGAAGGGTACCGCACTGGTGGGGCCGGAACTTCCATCAGGGGGAGCGAGACGAAGTCTGGAACAACTATGGGGTCTTGAGCGGTGGACTCTGCGGACCCGCGCCCGACAGCCAGGCGATTATCGACGAACACTCCCGAGGCAGGGCCGTCGGCAAGACTCGACCCTGGTTCGCCCTTGTCCGCATGGCAGTGAGTTGCGGGCCGATCCGGTCATGCTTTACCACCGCCTCTCGCTCGTTGAGCAGGAGTGTCAGATCGAGTGGCCGCCGCCCACCGACTTCGTTGTGATAAATGTGACAGGTGACGCAATCGTTCGAGGCTCGCTCGGTCGGATTAGCCTTCGGGTCATGGCATTCGCGGCATTTCCTGATGGAGGGCATGAGCACGTCGACGGTCTCCGTACTTCGTCTTGCGAACGCGTGACATGCGGTGCAGTTTTCCCGATCGGCTGACAGCTCTTGGTCCGCGGGAGGCTTTGGGCTGAGGCGATGGCTGAAGTGGCTGAACTGGCTGTGTCCGAACCATCGCCGGGCAATGTTGGTTGGGGAAACCTGCCATACCTCGCTGGAACCCTCGACGTTATGGCAGTACCGACAGCCGGACGAGGACTGGAACAAGATGCGGTCGGCATTCTCGACCTGCAGACTGACCCAAGCCCACTCCGTTTCAGTCGGAACATGACGATCCGCCCATCCCGGTATGGGACGTCGAGGTCGAGCTTGGTCCCTCTTGAGTTCACCTGAACTTTTGTGGATGAACTGGGTGTAACGCTCACGGATCAGCCCGCGTAACAGTTCGGGTTGAACGCCATGGGGCACACCAAGGTCACGGAAACGGGCCACGTCATAGCTCAAGGTATTCCAATGGCAACCGGCACAATGGGCCCGGAAGGAGATCGGCCCCATAGAGCGGCCGTCAGGAGCCGGCTGGTGGCACGAGGCGCACTTCAGGGCCACCGCCTTGACGCCCAGCCCCGGTAACCCTGCCGGAGGGAGATGTTTCGCGTGGTTGAATCGGATCCTGCCACCGTCCGGGAGGGCTCGCCGCAACACGGCAAACTCCGGATGGGAGGCGAAGTCGATCACGCGGCTGACGTATCGGGTGGACGGACCGGCCGCTGTCTGCAACCCAGAGTGGCAGGTCGTGCAGGAGCCATCGGCAACCGCAGTGAGAGCATCAGGGCCTTGATGCTCGTGGTGACAGCTCACGCAGTTCGGCGTGTCTCTGCGAATTTCCTCGCGATGATGCACGAGTCCCTGGTGGCATCGGACGCAGGCCTCGTCCAAGGCCGAGCAGGCAAGATTCTGGTCGGCGGCGATCAGGCTCTCAACCGGCTGCCATGGTCGGCCGTGACAGTCTCTGCAGTTGAATCTCTCGTGGACCTTGGCAACCGGGGCGGGCGCATGGATGTCGTGCGGGCCGAGCCATATATCATATGCCACCCAACCGAGCGGGACGATCACAGCGATGACGAGAGCGATGACCGAGGGGCGTGCGGCCATCGTCGACACTATTCGACGGGCGACGCTCTTCAGGTGTTGTATTCCTGGCTGTGCGGCCATGGGACACCTTCTACCTTGGGCTTCGTCGACCGCGCTCCGGAAGCTAGCGTCCGAAATAATACAGCGATGCCACGACGTGGACCGCGATCAGCACGAGAAGCGTCAGGGTCAGGGGCACATGGAGGAACATATTTACCTTGTGTCCGACCAAGATGATGCGACCCGCCACAGTTGCTTTACTACCTGGTTTCGAATTCTTGATGGCAGTGGTGGCGGCGGGAATCAGGTGCTGAAACGACAGGCCGGCGATTCCGGAAAACAGAATCGCCAAGAGAACGACGAAGAGCGCAGTCGTCAGCGAGCCACCCCAACGAAACCTGGCGTGGAGGAGGACCATCAGGATCGACAGAAGGCCGAACCAGACGTGACCCTTCAGCCAGGTCTGCAAGCCGAGGATTGGCCACTTCGTCGTCTTGATTTTCTTCCGCAGAGGAAGAGATCCCGCGAAGAGGATCATCCCCGTGCCGCAGATGCCGAACAGGACATAGAGCCGACGACTCGCGATCGAACCACCGGGCGTCGCCAGGTAGACGATTGTCGCCAAGACGGCGATGACAAGAGCGATGACCGAGGGGTGTGCGGCCATCGTTGATGCTTTGCGACGGGCGACGCTGTTCACGTGTTGTATTCCTGGCTGTGCGGCCATCGGCCACCTTCCACCTTGAGCTCCATCGACCCTGAGCTGACCAGTCACTCGATCCGATGGAGCACGACGCTGAACCTTCGCCCCGGTGATGGATGGTCCTCTGTTGCTTGGGTGGCAAACGGTCAAGGCCCGGCGACGCCCCTGTCTTTGATCGAGGAAACCAGATCGAGACCAAGAATGGGGTTTTTTGCATATCCCCGCGAAAAGGTTCATTCCAGAGTTGCGGCTGCAAATCATATCGCAAAGAGCAAGCAGAGGACAGGGATCGCGGCTGATAGCCATCCGGCAGGCACGCCTGAAGCCACTGGCGTCGAGCGGCTCTGGCCACGAGAGAACGGTCAACGGGTAAGCGGCGGCGAGTAGGGAGGAACGGATTGACTTGTCCGTAGGAATCGCCTGGCTCGGTGAATAATTAAGATAGACAGGCCGCTCGTCGAGCTCGGATCCCGTTCGGTTCACCGGCAGTAGCCAGCAGGGAAGGGTCTACGCACGACTTGACCCCGCTGGTCCCGGCGGTAGGTGGCTCGGGTGGCGTGGGGCGTGGAGAGTGGGGCGAGAGAAGCGCGGCCAGTGAAGCCGAAAAGAGTGGAGATGGCGGCGATAGCGGCGATGTCCGAAAAACGCCAGATCGAACCCAATTGGAACTTGACCTAACTCGATGACAATAGGGACTTTAAGACGTGGTCTTACTCGCCTGGCCAGCACTAACCAACCCGAATTCGAGCAACGACTCAACGGAATGCCAGGTGGAGGGCCGCACGCAGCGCGAACAGAGAGTTCGGGTGCGGTTGCGGTGGAGTGGAAAACACGGATGAACAACATCAATGAACTCGATAAGGAAAACAACGACCAAACCGAATCCTTGAGCTGAGGGATGGCCTAAGGCGTTGCGAGCAGAGGGGCTCGGTTTCGATGCGGTTTGCTTGGAGACCACCAGGAGGTGCAGCAGGAACAGGTCGATTTAGCCTTCTGTTGAGCTGTAGTAAAATAGGGTGGGCCAGGGCCATGCCCGCCGGATACAATAATTCTCTCAGAGAGCGGCAATACCGTAACTCCAAGCCGCCACTACGGGCAGCGGGCGTGCAATTGCAGGATCGTTCTCAGCAATGCCCGGGCTTGCTGACGCGTCGTTAACAACTCTGTCGGTCCGATCCACCCGAACCAGGCGTTGGCTTTGTCGACACATTGCGGCGATCCTTTGGAGCGCGCTCGGCAACACCAAGAGCAACGGATTGACCGGTCCAGTTACGGAATGATTCCTTGGGGGTCCGATGTCGTACGCGTCGACCGATGAGCCCGAGCGCTCTGACGGAGTTGTCCCCCCGGCTCCCACACTGGTGGTGGGAATCGGGGCGTCCTCGGGCGGACTGGAAGCGCTCAGGTCATTCTGTTCGGCACTGCCGCGCGAGACAGGGCTGGCTTTCGTGATCATCCAGCATCTTGATGAATCGGCCCGCAACCTGCTTCCCGAGCTCCTGAGCAACCTGTGCGGGATGCCGACCGAGGCAGCGGGCGACGGCAAGACACTGGCCGCCGACCACATCTATGTTGCCCCCGCCCATTCGATCGTGCGACTGCATGCGGGCGTCTTCGAGGTGGTCAAGGCGACCACCCCGGAAGAGCGCCGCGGGCCGATCGACGCGTTCTTCCACTCGCTGGCCGACGACAGGCAGGCCGGCGCCATCGGAGTCATCCTGTCGGGCAGCGGAACCGACGGCACGCTCGGGCTCAAGGCGATCAGCGACGGCGGCGGCATGACCATCGTGCAGGAGCCGGAAACCGCGCGCTACGACAGCATGCCGCGCAGCGGGGCGACGCTCGGCGTCGCCGATCGCGTGCTGCCACCGGAGAAGATGGCAAGCGAGATCGTGGCGTACGCGAAGCACGTCCAATCGCTGCTTGTCGGCGACGATGGCGGGGCCGTCCGCGAGCAGATCGGCGGAGCCCTGGGATCCATCTGCGAAATCCTCGAGCGCCACACCGAACACAACTTCAAGCACTACAAGACCAGCACCCTCGTCCGCCGCATCAGCCGGCGTATGAACGTCTTGAGGATCGCCTCGGCCGCCGATTATGTCGCGCGGCTCGAAGCGGACGCGGCCGAGGTCCAGGCGCTGTTCCGGGAGCTGCTCATCGGGGTCACCTACTTCTTTCGGGATCCCGAGGCCTTCGAGGTGCTCCACCAGCAAGTCATCACCAAGATCTTCGAGAACCGGGGACATCAGGATCCGGTCAGGATCTGGGTTCCCGGCTGCGCCACCGGTGAAGAGGCCTATACGCTGGCCATGCTCTTTCGGGAGGAGATGGATCGGCTTCAACATTCGGCCGAGGTGCAGATCTTCGCCACCGACATCAACGAGAAGGCTCTGAACACGGCCCGCCGGGGCCTCTATCCCCCGAGCATCGCCGAGGAGGTGACGCCCGAGCGATTGCAGCGGTTCTTCATCAATCAGGGGAAGCGGTTCGCCGCCGCCAAGGAAATCCGCGAGATGTGCCTGTTTTCGCTCCACGATCTGATCCGCGATCCGCCGTTCTCTCGCCTCGACTTGATTTCATGCAGGAACCTGCTGATCTACTTGGGACCGCACCTTCAGAAGAAGTTGATCCCGACCTTTCACTACGCGCTGCGGCCCGGGGGCTATCTGTTCCTGGGCCCGTCCGAGAGCTCGATGACTAGCCGGGAGCTTTTCAAGCCGGTGGACGTCAAGCACCGGATCGCGCAACGGCTGCCGACCACGGTTCGGTCGCCGGCAGTGACGTCGCGGCAGGATCCCCAGCGCGCCGGCCACCGGCCCACCAGCGGAGCAGGTTCCACCACACAATCGGACATCCACCTGGTGATGCAGCGGATCGTTCTCGACGAGTTCGCCCCCAAATCGGTCGTGATCAACGGTGAAGGTCAGATCACCTGCGCATCGGGGGGCATGGAAAAATTCCTGGGGATCGGCGAGGGATTGTTCCAGAACAACGTCATCAAGCTGGCACGGAGCGGCCTGCGAGTCGGAATTCGCACCGCACTGAGCGAGGCGATCGAGAGCCGCCGCACCGTCAAGAATGACAACCTTGCCATCAAGACGGAGAAGGGGGTCAACCGGGTCCGTCTCACGGTCCAGCCAATGCCCCAACTTGGCGAGGGAAGCGGTCTCTATCTCCTGGTATTCGAGGACCTGGGACCTCTCGTGGATCGCGAAGAGACCGGGGTGGGCCGATCGGACGACGAGGCCAACGCGCTCATCGAGCATCTCGAGCACGAGCTGCAGACCACGCGCGACGATCTTGAGCGAACCATCCAGGACATCGAGGCGGCCAACCAGGAGCTCAAGTCGTCGAACGAAGAACTGCTGTCGATGAACGAGGAACTCCAGTCGGCCAACGAGGAGCTGGAGACCTCGCGTGAGGAGATCCAGTCCGGCAACGACGCCTTGGTGCGCGCCAACACCGACCTCGAAAACCTGCTCGCAAGCACGCAGGTCGCCACGATTTTCCTTGACGAGCAGTTGAACATTCAGCGCTTCACTCCGGCAGTCACCGACATTTACAACCTCATCCCCGGAGACATAGGCCGGCCCCTCTTCCATATCACACATCGGGCCATCACCATGCCTCCGTTACCCGTGGGCGATGCGCAGCTTGCTGATTCGGTGGAGCAGGAGATCGAGACCGAGAACGGCAGGTGGTACATTCGCCGGGTCCTGCCGTATCGCAACTCCGAGGGGCGGCCTCAAGGGCTGGTGCTGACGTTCGTGGATGTGACGGATCTGAAGCGTGCGGAGGCTTCCTTGCGGGACAGGGAGGCGCGGCTTGCCCTGGCGCTCGATGCCGGTGGAATGGGAACCTGGCAATGGGACTTGCAGACCGACGCCGTCCGCTGGGGCGAGCGCATGCTCTCGCTTTTTGAGCTCGAGCCTGGGGAAATGCCGTCCTCCGCGCAAACCTTCTTCGACCGGGTCCATCCGGACGACCTCTCGCCTCTGCGCGAGACACTCCGCCAGGCCATCGAGGGGGACGGCAACTACAACGCCGAGTTCCGGATCATCCTGCCGGACCGATCGATCCGCTGGCTGGCCGCCAGGGGACGGGTGATGCGCGACGCCTCCGGGCGTCCGCTGCGCATGCACGGGGTCAACTTTGACATCACCAAGCGAAAACGTGTCGAGGAGAGCCTGAGACAGAGCGAGAGCCAGTTCCGGGCGCTGGCCGAGTCCATCCCTCAGCTCGCCTGGATGGCTGAGCCGGACGGCCATATCTTCTGGTACAACAAGCGCTGGTTCGAGTACACCGGCACCACGCTGGAGTCCACCGAGGGATGGGGCTGGCAGAGCGTCCACGACCCCCAGATTCTGCCGGCGGTGATGGAGCAGTGGCGGGCCTCGATCGAGCAGGGCACACCCTTCGAGATGGTCTTTCCGCTGAGGGGTTCGGACGGTCGATTTCGTGCCTTCCTCACGCGAGTTGTACCCGTCAAGGATGAGCGCGGCGCCGTTGTGCGGTGGTTCGGCACCAATACCGATATCGAGGCTCAGAAGCAGGCCGAGGACGACCTGAAACGGGCCAATCGCCACAAGGACGAGTTCCTGGCGATGCTCGCTCATGAGCTGCGAAACCCGCTTTCACCGATCCGCAACGCCGTTCACCTGCTCAAGTTCGCCAGCCCGAACGACCCGACTCTGGTCGGTGCGCGCGACATGATCGACCGCCAGGTGACCCACCTCGTGCGGCTGGTCGACGACCTCCTGGATGTCAGCCGGATCACCCGGGGCAAGATCGATCTCCGGCAAGAGCCCGTGGACCTGGCCGGCATCGTCGAATCGGCCGTCGAAAGCGCTCGGCCCCTCATCGACTCGCGTCGGCACCGCCTGGAAGTTTCCCTGCCTCCTGAGTCCGTGGTTGTCGTGGCCGACTCGACGCGCCTGGCGCAGGTCATCCTGAACCTGCTGAACAATAGCGCGAAATACACGGAGGAAGGAGGTCGGATCTCGCTGCTGGTCGAGCGACAGGATGAGCATGCCCTGATCCGGATCCGCGACAACGGCATGGGGATCGCTCCCGAATTACTACCCAAAGTTTTTGACCTTTTCACGCAGGCCGAGCGCACCGTCGACAGGTCCCAGGGCGGACTTGGCATCGGCCTGACGATCGTTCACCGGCTCGTCGAGATGCAGGGGGGCAGCGTGGAGGCTCATAGCGAGGGACCGGGTCGGGGCAGCGAATTCGTGGTCAAGATCCCCGTCGCACCGGTTCCGCAACACGACCCGCAGCTCCCGGCGCGCCCGGAGCCGCCCAACGAGAAGCTCCGGGGCTCGCGCGTGCTCGTGGTGGACGACCATGCCGACTCGGCCGATAGCCTGTCGCTCATCCTCAGCCACCTGGGCCACGAGGTGCAGACGGCCTACGATAGCAAGATGGCCCTCACCATCGCCCGCAGCTTTCGTCCCGGGGTCGTCTTCTGCGATCTTGGGCTCCCCGTCATGGACGGCTATGAGGTTGCCCGGCAACTTCGCACCTTTCCTGAAACCCGCGACGCGGTCCTCGTGGCCCTCACGGGTTACGGCCAGGATGAGGACAAGAAGCGATCCGTGACAGCGGGCTTCCATTACCACCTGGTGAAACCCGTCAGCCCCGAATCCCTGGAGGATGTGCTCAAGCTGACCTCCGCCAACTGCGGTATGTCGCACTCATTCATGGAATGAACGGGCAGCGGCAATTTTTCGGATCAAGTAGTCCGGCTCGGCCGGCTTGATGAGGTGTTCATCGAAGCCGCAGGAGAGCGCTCGTACGCGGTCGTCGGGCGACCCATACGCGGTCTGCGCGATCAGAACGACTTTGTAGGGGAGGGTAGAACGGATGGCCCGAGCCACGTCATACCCGGTCATGCCGGGCATGGCGATGTCAATGAAGATCACGTCGGGCTGCCCATTTATGGCCTTGCGCAGCCCTTCCCGGCCGTCGTGAGCCACCTCGACGCGGCATCCGTAGTACTCCAGCAAGCAGCTCAGCGATTCCACCAGGTCCCGGTTGTCAT
>JBAUOX010000353.1:0-2421 GCA_049579985.1 Isosphaeraceae bacterium
ATCGTCCTTGTAGGGGCCGATCTTATCGACGCTGTCCGCCTCGAGCGACTGACCCGACCCGAAACACATTGTATGCGACATTTCAGATCCAAAAGGAAGTGACGAGAAGATTGGTGGGCCTCACGCCGCGAGCGATGTTCGACCCACCCTACGGCCAGATCGCTCCCCTGGTGGTGTGTAGGGTGGGTCGAGGCCTCAGCGAGGCCCACCAGGGCGCTCGCTTACTTTTCCCCTGGGCCTCTACAAAGCCTGCGGCGTTCGCTAATGTGTCTTCCCTGTGGATGACCCGGACCCCGATCGCCGAGAGGGCGAAGGTATTTCATGGCAATTACTGATTATTTGTTTGGCCGGCGACTGGCGACTTACGAGGAGGGTGAGCAACGGGTCGGGGTTCTCGCGGGCATTCCGATGCTCGGGCTCGACGCACTTGGTTCGGCCGCGTACGGCCCGGAAGCCGCCCTGACGCTGCTCATTCCGCTGGGAGTGGCCGGCCTGGGGTACGTGGGGCCGATCAGCACGCTGATCATCATCATCCTGCTGGTCGTCTATTTCTCCTACCGGCAGACCATCGCGGCGTATCCCCTCGGCGGAGGCTCGTACACTGTGGCCAGGGAGAACCTGGGCGCAACCGCCGGCCTGCTCGCCGCCGCCGCGCTCATGCTCGACTACGTGCTGGTCGTCGCCGTGGGCATCTCGGCCGGTGTCGGAGCCCTGGTTTCGGCACTCCCCATGCTCCAGCCCTACACCCTGGGGGTCTGCCTGGCGATCCTGGCACTCCTCACGGTCGTCAACCTCCGTGGCGTGCGCGAGTCAGGCGTCGCGTTCATGGTTCCGACATACCTCTTCATCGTCACCCTGCTCGCGGTGCTGGCCTACGGCGCGCTCAAGGCACTCGCGGCGGGCGGCCACCCGACGCCGGTCGTGGCGCCGGCGGAGTTGCCACAAGCGCAGATGGCCGGCAGTCTCTGGATCTTCATGCGGGCCTTCGCCAGCGGCTGTACGGCCATGACCGGCGTCGAGGCCGTCAGCAACGGAGTCACGGCGTTCAGGGAACCGGCCGTGCCCCATGCCCGCAAGACGCTGACGGCCATCATCATGATCCTGGCGGTCATGCTGGCCGGCATCGCCTACCTGTGCCGGGCTTACAACATCGGCGCGACCGAGCCCGGCCAGCCCGGATACCAGAGCATCCTCTCACAGCTCGTGGCCGCGGTCGTCGGTCGGGGAACCTTCTACTACATCACGATCGGTTCGGTTCTCTGCGTGCTGGCCCTGTCGGCGAACACCGGCTTCGCGGACTTTCCCCGCCTTTGCCGGATTGTCGCGCAGGACGGCTTCATGCCGTGGAGCTTTGCCCACCGCGGACGGCGCCTGGTCTACTCGCACGGCATCCTCGTCCTGGCCGGGCTTTCGGCCGGGCTGCTGATCGGTTTTGGAGGCATCACCGACAACTTGATCCCCTTGTTTGCCGTTGGGGCGTTCCTGGCCTTCACACTCTCACAGGCCGGCATGGTCGAGCACTGGAGGAGGGCGGGCGGTGAGCACGCCGGCAAATCGATGGCGATCAACGCCACCGGGGCCGTCTGCACGGCCGTGACCCTCGTCGTCGTCCTGGTGTCCAAGTTTGCCGAGGGTGCCTGGGTCATGATCCTGTTGATACCTGGGCTGATCGTCCTGTTCACCAGCGTGCACCGCCATTACCAGTCCGTTGCCCGCCAGATCGCCAGCTCCGAGCCGCTGGATGCCCAGAGGCTGAAACCTCCGGTCGTTCTGCTGCCGATCGGTAGCTGGAGCGCCATCACTCGCAAGGCCATGCGGTTCGCCCTCGAGCTCTCTCCCGACCTTTATGCCCTGCACATCGCGGGTGACGAGCACGCGATGCTGGCCCTCGAGGACGGCTGGAAGACCTTGGTCGTGGAGCCGACCAAGGCGGCTGGGGTGCCGGCGCCCAAGCTGTTCGTGGTCTATTCCCCTTACCGCCGGCTCTATTCGCCGCTGAAGGATGCCCTGACGGAACTGAGAAATGCCAATCCCGATCGCGACATCGCCGTGATCATTCCTCAGCTCATCGGAACCCGCTGGTACCATGTTCTCCTGCACAACCAAACGGGCGTTCTGTTTGAAGCCTATCTCCGGCTCAGCGGCTTCCGCCGGGTGATCGTGATCAACGTCCCGTGGTACCTGAATGAATGAATGGGGAAGCGCCGGATGGCCGTCCCAGAACAAATGGGTTCTCCACGGCGTAATTCCACAAGACCGGCTCGGTACTCTTTGACACTCCCCACGCCTAAAGGCAATACCGTTGAATTCGCAACAACACTCTTGGCCGAAGGAATTTCGGGCTCCCTCTGCCCGCGCGGGAGAGGGTTGGGGCTGTCTCCTTGATCCTGCCCAGGATGTCCATGCGCCACTCTTGAGCCA
>JBAUOX010000354.1:0-2443 GCA_049579985.1 Isosphaeraceae bacterium
TCGGAATAGAACGCGGCTGCGAACTCGAGCGCGATGGCATCCTCGATGGCTCGCGCCGTGGCGATCACCGTCGCGACTCCCGCGTCGAGCAGCCCGGCGGCCTGGGCCCGCGTCGAGCAGCCGTTGAGGAACACCAGTTGCAGGTTGCGCCGCTGGCCCAGGAACGTCGCCAGCCCTTCGGCGTGCGCCACCGCGCCCTCGGTGCCGGTGGACTCCAGGAATAACCGGTCGCCGCCCGCGTGTCCGCCGTAATGGAGGATCGCCACTCGATCGCGGTGCTCGGTGAACGTCTCGAAGATCTGCTTGAGCTCGGCATTGGGCCGGACGACCAGTTTGCACAGCCCTTTCCCCTCGGCCGCCTCGAGGATCGCCTGAAGTTGCCGTAGCTCCTCCGGCAAGTCGCGAAGATAACGATGGCCTTCTTGCTCGTTGGCAAACGCGAGGACAATGATTGGCAATTCCGCCATCGACGGTCTCTCCCACCGGCTGCCTACAGATCAACGTAGTTCTGAGTCAAGTCTCTCAGAATGGTACCGAGGCGGGGGGAGACTTGGTAAGGAGGTCGAGACTCTTGCAAGGCTGCCGGCGGGATCATCGGGACGAGAGTAAAGGACGGGAGTCGTTGAGATTCGTCCCCGCGTCGCCGGACTATTGACTATTGAGACAGTCGAGACGGTCGTGGCCGCGCCGAGGCTCACGATGCTAGAATCACGTAGTCAACGACCGAGAGCAAAGAATTCCTCGGTGACATCGGTTCCGGAGTTTTCGCATGCTGACCTACAAGGCCATGTTCAAGTTCGTACAAGACGGTGTCCATGCCGAGATTCTCGATTTCCCTGGAGTCATCACGTTCGGGGCAAGTCAAGAAGAAGCGCGTCGGTTGCTCGCAAGTGCCCTTGTCGACATGGCGGAGACGAACTTGCTCCTGGGCGAGCCCTTGCCCCGTCCTGATCCCGTCCTGACGGATCCAGAGGCCGACCTGGAAGAGCCGATTCACTTGCTGTTGACTGCAACTTCTCGCGTGGAGCTCGTTCCCCAGACTGCCGCCTCATGAAACGCCGCGATCTGCTCCAGCAGTTGCTTCGGGATGGCTACGGAAGCGACCTCCGTCTCATGCTTTCGGATTGACCACCCTGCCGAGGAAGAGAATGCTCTTCGTTCGGTTGTCGACGATCAGGAACACGAACGGGTGGTCGGCACGGAAGAGTGGTGGCTCTTTTGGAATCATCGCCGCTCGGGCAGCCATCACGACGCCGGTCGCGGCGGCCGCTTCGGTTCCCTCCTCATTCACATCCACAAAGGCCTTGTGCAAGACCGCGGAGATGTAGAGTTCTTCCTGCGTACTGATCCCCGTGAAGTCGGCCCGCTTCACGTCGAACGCCAGCGGCATCCCCATGGCTGCAAGCACGGTGGACAGAGAGAAGTCCGAGGTCAGCTTGAACCGAGGAAGAAAGACCTGAACTTTTCGCTTTTGCAGCCCGTTCGTCCAGCGGGTCAGGCTCTCATAGCTCAGCTTCTGCTCGAGGGCGCTCAGGCCGTCGATCTCGTCGGGCAGAAGCACGACCGTCGACAGGTCGCCGTTGCCGTAGGGAAGCTCGAGGGCTTTCAGCCCGTCAACAGCCGCAAACTTGAAGTCGTCGGTCTTGTGCATCAGGGGCGCGGTCGTGGTCTTGTCGCTGGAGACGTGAAAGATCTCGTCCCGGGTCGCGGCCTTGGGGAACGGCCTGGTCCAGTCGCCCTTGAAATAGATCGCGTTGGTCAAGACCAGCCTGCTAAGCGGAGTGAGCGCCCCGCGCGCGACCAGGTCCTTGATCTTGTCCTGCGTCTGCTTCTCGACCCATTCGTTGATCGTCTCGCGGGCAAGTTCGGTGTTGCCGATGAAATCCACCTCGGCCAGCTCGGCGTGGAAAGAGTCGCGGGTGACCGCCAGGAAATCGGGCAGGAAGTGATAACCCTGTTGCCCCCAGAGCCGGTTGGCCACGTTCAGCCAGTAGCCGGGTTTCTCCGCCACGGGGCGAAGTGCCGCGTGCAGCCATCGGAAGGCTTCGGGAAGCTTGTCCTGGGGAGCCGGCAAATGCAGGACCCTGGCCATCTGCTCGGCGGTCTCGCCGCGAGCCCCGGCGTAGGTCATCGCCAGGGCGGTCGAGATGCTACTGGGCGAGAAGAACAGGTTCCCCGGTTGGTTCCTCAGCTTGCCGTAAAGATCCACGGCGAACTGGCTGTTACCCTCGACAAGACTGGACATGCGACTCTCCTCCGCACTCGCCACGGTTCCGATCGCGGCCGTCGTCAAAAGAAGCAGAATCGATGGCATGACGTGACTCATCAATGGTTTCCTCCCGCATTTGATCGCCGCTATGTGTATTTGACCAGTATCGTAGCCACTTCCGCCAGTCCAAATTCCCCATGAGGAGCAACCCGTCCCTGCAAGACGCTGGTCCGG
>JBAUOX010000355.1:0-3356 GCA_049579985.1 Isosphaeraceae bacterium
TTCTCCAGGCGTACGACTGCACCGGCCGGTCAAGGTAGGAGCTGACGTCGATCGTCTCGCTGCCATCCCGCTTCCAGGCGCGCAGGACCCAGAGATCCGACTCGAAGCCCGGCCGCGCCTGGCTGACGTAGGCGAGCATCGTGCCGTCGGGTGAGTAGGAGGGCTGGGCGTCGGCGGCCGGGTTGGACGCGGTCAGGTTCTTGAGCTCGCCGCCGCCGGCCGGGACAGTCCAGATGTCCGTGTTGGTGGACCATGCCTGGTCCTTGACCGGCTCGGCCGTGAAGGCCAGCTCTTTACCGTCGGGCGACCAGGCATAGTCAGTCGAACCGCCGAACGGGGCAGGGGGTGTATTGACCTCGAGCTTGGGCGTCAGGTCGCGGGCAACGCCGGTGTTCGCGTCGGCGACGAACAGGTGGCTCCTCTTCCCCTCGTCCCAGGCGTTCCAGTGCCGGATCATCAGGTGGTCGAAGGTGCGGACCTTGCTCTTGGAAGCTTCCTTTTCCTTGTCCTTCGCCGCGGTCTGCTCGGGCGTCGTGCCGGGATAGACCTCGGCCGCGAAGGCGATCCGCTCTCCCCGCGGCGACCAGATCGGTCCCGAGACGTCGATCGGCAGCTTCGTCAGTTGCCGCGCCTCGCCCCCCTCGACGGGCAAGAGCCAGACCTGGGCCGAGCCGCCGCGGCTGGAGACGAATGCCAGGGTCTTGCCGTCCGGGCTCCAGCGCGGGTGGTTGTTGGTTCCTGGAGCGGTCGTCATCCGTTTCGGCTCGCCACCGGCCGTGGGGATCAACCAGAGAGTGCTGTCGGTCTTGTCGGTGGCCCGGTCGAGCTCCGACACCACGTAAACGACGGATTCGCCGTCGGGTGAAATCTGCGGATCGGACACCGACTTGATGGCCAGCAGATCGTCGATGGTCATGGGGCGCCCGTCGACCAGAACGGCATTGCCGAGAGAAAGCACCAGGATCACTCCTGTCATCCAACAATTCACGATCAAATCCTCCCGTCACAAACGTCTTAGACGCGGCCGTGCGACATCTTCACCAGGACTGGCGTCAGTGCCAGCAAGAGCAAGCCGGGAACCAGTGCCATCACCCCCAGAAACGCCCAGAGGTTCAGATTGTAGGGTTCGATCGTGTGCTTCATGATCCCGGCCAGGTAATTCGCGGCGGCCGTGCACAGGAACCAGAACGCCATCATCAGCGAAGCGACCTTGGGATGCGCCAGCTTGTTCACCAGCGACAACCCGATGGGGGAGAGCAAGAGCTCCGCCACCGTGAAAATGAAATAAACCGAGATCAGCCACCAGGGCGAGACCTGCCCTGACTTCGCCCGCTCGCTCGCCAGATACATCACACCGAAAGCCCCGGCCAGCAACACCAGCCCCAGCCCTTGCTTGGAGACCGAGGGAAGCGGGAACTCATGGCGGGCCAGGAACGTCCAGAGAACGGCAAGAAGCGGCGCCAGAGTGATGATGAAGACGGGGTTGATCGACTGGAAGACCGAGGCCGGAATGTTGGAGCCGAAGATCGTCCGATCGGTCTCCTTGTCGGCAAAGAGGTTGAGCGTGCCCCCCGATTGCTCGAAGCCCATCCAGAAGACGATGGAGAACAGGCTGATGATCACGATGACCGAGATCCGCTGCCGGTCGACTCTCGTGAACGGCTCCTGAAGGCTGGCCGCCTGGCCGCCGGTCCTGGCAGGCTCGGTCCCGTAGAGGAAGAGGACCAGGCCGCCGACCAGGATCGCGCTCTTGTACAGGAATGAAGCGATCGAGCTGGTCAACCAGGCGGGCGACCAGATCGGCTGGAGGTAAGGCCAAGCCCGCAGGGCGCCAAACACCAAGGCGGCGACCGCCATCGCGATGCCGCCGATCTCGATCCAGTCACGCGGTCTGAGCCGGGCATCGCTGGTGACCGCTTGCCCCGGAGGAAGGCCCGCGCCCATCAAGAACCGCTGGGTAAAGAGGAAGGTCAGCAAACCGAGCATCATGCCAATTCCGGCGGCCATGAAACCGAAGCCCCAACCTATCCGTTCACCCAGGGGACCGCATACCAGGGGAGACAGGAACGCACCCAGGTTGATACCCATGTAGAAGAGCGTGTATGCCCCGTCGCGCCGGTGGTCACCTTGGGGATAAAGAGCCCCGACCATCGTCGAGATGTTCGGCTTGAAGAATCCGTTACCAACGATGAGCAGGCCCAGTCCGAGGTAGAGCAGTTCGCGCTGGGTCAGGGCGAGCTGGCCCAGCGCCATCAGGATCCCGCCGACGAACACCGCCTTGCGCTGTCCGAGGTAACGATCCGCCATTCGCCCGCCAATTAGCGGCGTGAGGTAAATGAGTCCCGTGTAGATCGCATACAGGTTCAGCGCGTCGGCTTCCACCAGGCCGATCGCTTTGGTCAGGTAAAGCACCAGGAGGGCCCGCATCCCGTAGTAACTGAATCGCTCCCACATCTCGGTGGTGAAGAGAGCGTAAAGGCCGGGAGGATGAGCTTCCGTCCCTTCCGCGGCGACGAGCTCTCCTGAGCCAGCGGTTTCCACGATCTGCGACATTTACGGTCCCCTCCACGCCTGTAGGTGCTTTTGAATCAAGCGTCTTCGCCCTCGGTGGGACCAGATTACTCAAACCGAGAGGGAAACCCAAGGCCCTCGAGGGCCCTGGGGAGGATCGATTCCGGCTCGATCGGTAATGGGCTCACTCGGCCTTGCACTTGAGATCGGCCTGGAGCCAGCGGAGGACGTAGGGCATGCAGGGAACCGGCCCGTCGTCGGGGTAGAGCAGGGGGGCGCGAATCAGCTCGGCGTGGTTGGCGCGGATGGTGACGTGGTCATCGGCCCCCTCGAGGCGCGTCCGCTCGACCGCGACGCAGCCGTCGCCCGATCCGTCGGTCAGCTCGTCCAAGAGCGGGACGATCTCGCGGCTGGCCGCGCGGGAGAAGATGCTGAACAGCCCGTTCTCCCGGGATGCGGCCTCGAGCTGAGCCTGCGCCTGCTGGCGAATGTCGCGGGGAATCACACCGCTGTTCCCGGCCAGGATGTGATAGGGAACATCGCGGGGCCGCGAGCCGCCGTTGATCCGCTTCAAGAAGGCGCTGCCGGGCAGCAGGTCGTCGGCAGCCTGGCCGATGCCATCGGAAAGCTGGGCAAGCGCCTGGGTGGTTCGCTTGCTGTTGATTGCGAACAAGCTCGAGATCGTCTGGTAAACCGGCTGGATCCGGGCAACATGGGCCCCCCCGTTCACCGGGGCGATCAGGATCATCGATGCTACATCGCGATCGGTCCGACCCTCCCCCTCCACGTACGACCGGGCCACGAGTGCCCCCATCGAGTGGGCCAGGATCGCCCATGGCCGGTTC
>JBAUOX010000356.1:0-4845 GCA_049579985.1 Isosphaeraceae bacterium
CGCTGAAGCTGGCGCGGGCGGGATGGCCGGTCGTGGTGGCCAACCCGACGATGCCGGTCGGGCCGGGGGACCGGGGGCTTTCGCCCCCTACCCGCCTGATCCGGGACTTCTGCCGCGGCAAGCTGCCAGCCCTGATGGACTGCACGCTCAACATGGTCGACGTGCGCGACGTGGCGACCGGACTGGTTCGCGTGCTCGAGCGGGGCCGGCCCGGTCAGCGCTATCTCCTGGGCGGCGAAAACCTCACACTGGCCGGCTTCCTGGGCATGCTCTCGCAGTTCTGCGGGGTGCCCGTGCCGAGGTGGCGCGTACCCTACGTGGCGGGCCTGGCCGTGGCATACATCAGCGAGTTCTGGTCTGATCACATGAGTGGACGTTCTCCGAAGGCCACGGTGACCGGTGTCCGCCTGGCGCGTCGGATCATGCACTTCGACGCCTCGCGCAGTCAGGCCGAGCTGGGGTTCTCGCCGCGTCCCATCCGCGAGGCGGTTGCCGATGCGGTGCACTGGCTGCGTCAGTCGGGGCAGATTGACGTGCCGGCACATGGTTGATTCGTGCCGGGATGTGCTGGTCGGAAGTGGACCGCATGCATGCAGATGGGCGAGGCGCCAGAGACGCCGCCTCGGACACTGGCGGACTGATGCCCGATTTGACGATCAAGGAAAGAAGGCTGATCGCGATCGACTCGCCGGGGATGGCGCGGGGATTGGTTCGTTCTCAACACGAAAACGGCAAAGATCGTGTTCTCCGGCTCCGGTCCGAAAATATTCTGGAATAATTGTATTCTCGGTTTTCGGTTTGCTGTTATTGTGAGGTCATGCTACTTAGGAATAAATTACAAGACAATTTGCATGCGAGTCACCAATAATGGTTGCATAAAATCATGAGTTTATGAAAGAAACCGTGGATGACGGCTTTTGCCGTATGGGGGGAGCTTGCGGACATGATTCCGGAAAACTCCATCTCCTTTGCAGGTTCTCCATATTATATTTCTTGTGCATAGCCCGCACGAGACTTCGGTCGTTCGCAAGAAATGTTGATTTGTACATGCGAAGCTTTCGTGTTCAGGGCGGGATGATGTCCTGTCAAGGGGAACCGAGAATTTAGTGTTTGAATCATCGGAGTGTTCCCGACTATAATGCATTTTCAGCCTGGCAGTGCATCTAAGCCGAGAGGCTGCCACTGGTTTCGTCCACGGGACTTGTCTCCATGACCGCACGGCTGGTGGCCCTCGATGAAGGTCCGGACATCGTGCTGGACCGCGCCATGGTCGTCGTGGGCCGCCATCCGGCCTGTGATACCCGGCTCGACTCGCTCCGAGTCTCCCGGCATCACTGCTGTATGATGCAGGAAAGCGGCGAAGTCGTCGTGCGCGACTTGGGGAGCACCAACGGTATCCGGATCAATGGCCAACGCGTCGAGATGGGGAGATTGAAGCCGGGAGATGAACTTTCTATAGCTCATATTCGCTATCGTCTCGACAATGGGCAAGGGCACGACCAGACCTTGGCCGATCCCCCCGGGTTGCTTCCCCCATCGCCGGGCGCCATGCCAGGGCACTCTCCGCGATCTCATCCCATGGACCTGAAGAACGAGCCCTGTTCGCCCGAGAAACCTCCGCTCAATCCGTTCCCCGCTGATGAGAACGCTCTGGCCGCCGCGGTGAGGAAGATTCTGCCATCGGCGGTTGCCGAAAAGTGCCACATCCAAGTCATCGTGCAGATGACCGGGGACAAGCAAGCCAACGGCGAATCGCCCATGTCGGCCTCTGAGCTCGGGGCCCAGGAGAATGTCGCGGAATGACCTATCAGTTGATTCCCGCCGACAAGGGAAGCTATCCTCCCATCCCCGTTCAGCGTCCCGTCTTGCTCATCGGTCGCCATCCCGAGTGTGATTTCCGGATCGATCTTCCCAAGATCTCCCGTCGCCACTGCTGTGTGGCACTGGCGTATGATAGAATCCTTGTCCGTGACCTGGGCAGCCACAATGGGGTGAGAGTCAATGGTCGCGTCGTCGAGGAAGCAATGCTGCAAGCGGGCGACGAGGTGGCCATCGGCCCGCTGATCTACCGACTGGTCGCCGAGTCCGCGGTTCCGTCGCCGCCCGCTGCCGGCGCGACCCGCCCGGCGGCGGCAACCCCGAAACCTGCTGACCCTGCGCAGGCGGGAATGCAGCCGCCCCCCCTAGCCTTGCCCAAGCGATCGGACGACATCGACTTGGTTCCCCTTGATGACCTCTGACTCACTCTGGCACGCGGTATGCCGGGTGTGCTAATTGCGACCGGGCGTGGACCGAGGTCGCTAAAATCTCGACACCCCAACCGGGGACTTCGGGCTTGCGAACACTTAATCTCCGGTGTGCCGATCCCTATGATTATTCATGAGCGGGGTAGGGAATTTCCCGAGGTTGGCCGAAACGAGACGGGATTGCCACGGCAAGCTAGTGTTGGGATGAGAGTGCGGTTCGTGTTCGCCGCGTTCATGATCACTCCCAAGGAAGCAAGACGATGCATCGCAGATCGAGATTGGCCTTCGGCATAGTCCTGTCGCTGGCTGCCCTCTCTGGCCAGGCCCAAGCCCAGTGGGGTTATGGTGGTTATCCTTATGGTTGGGGTGGATATGGTTGGGGTGGGTATGGTTGGGGTGGCTGGGGCGGTACGGCCCAGGGAGACATTGCCCAGGGCCTGGGTTATTTCAATATGGGTGCCGGCATCTACAACCGTGAGACCGCGATTGCCCGTTCGATCAACACCGATACCGCGATCCGCTGGAACGAGTACGTCTGCCTTTCTCAGCAGCAAGCCACTCGCGAATACTTCGCCCGCCGCAACGCGGCGATTGCCAAGGACAGGAACGCCTACAACGCCCTCATGCAGCGAATCCAGGAGAATCCGACTGCCCATGACATCGAAAACGGCAACGCCCTCAACGCCGCGCTTGACCAGCTCTCGGATCCACGGATCCATTCTTCGGCGCTCCGCACGGCGGATGCGCCGATCTCCGCCAAGTCGATCCGTGAAATCCCCTTCCGCAACGCCTCGGAAGCGGTGACTTTCAGCCTCTCGCAGCTCAAGGCGTCCTCGCAGTGGCCCGCCGTCCTGCTCGAGCCCCGGTTCGCCGGCGAACGGGCAGAATTCGAGACCCTGGTGGACGAGATCCGCAAGAAGAACACCGAAAACGGCCAGATCTCGCCAGGAACTCTCAGCAAGCTGCGTGCGGTCGCTTCCCGCATCAAGGACAAGCTGGCCGCCATGCCGCTGGAGGACACGGCGGAAAACCAGGAGGCACTCAAGTTCGTCAAAACCGTGACGGCCCTGGCCCGGCTGCGCGAGAAGCCGGAGATCGACGAGGTCTTGAACGAGCTCGAGAAGATCGAAAAAACCACGGCCGGCAGTCTCCTGGCCTTCATGCACACCTTCAACCTGCGGTTCGCTCCCGCGACCACGCCCCGCCAGCGGATGGTCTATAACGAGCTGTACCCAATCCTTGCTCAGACGCGCGATCGAATCATCAGCGAGGCAAAACTCGATAACAACGTGACCGGCATGGCCGGCAAGGCAAAGCCGCACGACTTTTTCTCTGCCATGGATCTCGACCACATCGAGGGCAAGAAGAAGGTGCCCACGCCTCCCCCGCCGAGCCAGCCGTGAACGTCGACCTGTCAGGATCAAGATAGCCGACTCGACTTGTGCCCTACTCGACCGGACGTTTTCCCGCGCCTGTGGCTTCCAGCGATCTTTGGACCATCTCGGGTAGATACTTCACGGGGATGGTGCCATGGGCCAGCACGGCTTCATGATAGCGTGCCAGATCGAAACGGTCGCCCAGCGCGCGCTGAATGGACTGGCGGAGGTGGTGGAAGGCCATCCGGCCGACGAAGTAGGTGGAAAGCTGGCACGAGGTCTGCTTTGCCCGGATGATCTTGCCGACGGCCTCTCCCTCGGTCTGGAAGGCCCGGTTCATCAGCAAGTCGAGTGCCTCGGCATCGGTCATCGCGCCGGCGTGCATCTCGTGATCGAGAATGGCGTTGACCACGGCCCGGAGATAGAACTTGAGCTGATGCAGCCGCAAGCCCAGGTCGCCCTGGCCGAAGCCCTGGTCGAGCATCATCTGCTCGGTGTAGACCGCCCAGCCCTCGGCGAAGGTTCCCGACGCGAGGATCTTGCGGATCGGCGAGGGGCAGCGGTTGCTGTACTCGAGCTGGACGTAGTGGCCCGGGTAGGCCTCGTGGATGGTCAGGATCTTGAGCATCGATCGGTTGTATTCCCGCAGCAGGCTCTCGGCACGCTCCTTGGACCAGTTGGCCGGCGGAGGGCTGATGGAGTACTCGCTCGAGCCGCGGGCGTCGAGCGGCGGCGCCGGGTTGAGGTAGGCCACCGAATTGCCGCGCATGAACTCGGGCATCGCGATGATCCGGCACTGGTCAGGCTCGGGAAGAGGGATGATCTTGCGCGCCGTGATGAACTCTTTGATCGAAAGTGCCGTGGCCCGCACATCGGCCACAAGAGTGTCGGCCTCGCCATGGTCGGCGGCGAGGGCATCGAGGACCCGGCGAATCATCTCGCGACGGCCCCGGACGTCGTCGACAGGAATCGTCACTCCGGGAAAGAGTGTGCCCCACAACTGACGGGCGATCACACTCATCTCGATCTCGACTTTGTCGGCTTCGCGCCGGGCCTCCGCGAGCACCTCCTCGGCCGAGACCCCCGCATCAAGCTCGAGATCAAGCTTCTTGACGAAGCGGTCGCGGCCGATCCGCCATGAGTCCGTGGACCGGGGAAGAACCTCGTTCCTGAGGAACGCAAGGTAATCTCGCAGTGCCGCCGCGATGGTGCCGGCCTTCGCG
>JBAUOX010000357.1:0-1969 GCA_049579985.1 Isosphaeraceae bacterium
GCAGTCCGAGGGCATGCGTCTACTGGATCCCGTCGGCAAGGTCAGTTCGTTGCAAGCGCCACACCGCATCGCCGACGCGATCCTCCGCGACAGCATGTTGGACGGCGCGAAATTCCGGGAGACAGACATTGGCAAACGTATCGGCATGGTCAGCGCCCGCGATGCCACGGCGCTCTTCGAGCATTGTCCCACGGCACTTGTTTTCGGGATGTGGGACTCAACTGGTCCGAAAGGAGGTCTCGGTGCCAAGTTTGAGCGCGCGATGGTGGCTGAGATCGTGGGGATCAATGCCGTCTACGGCGTAAAGACGAGCAGCAGGATCGACCCCTTGGGAATCCTGCTCAAGGCTGGCCCGCTCTACGCACGGTCGGACGGCACTGGTTGGACGCTCGACGAATCCCACGCGAAGAAGGAAAAAGGAAAGCCGGTGACGCTCGGCAAGGACGGACGGCCCTCCGAGGCCAATCACGGAAACGTTACTCCATCGCTCTCGGATCGCAGCAAGGAGACCGACGAGTATCTTGCCGGTGGTGTTACCATCTCTCACGCCGAGCAGACGGTCGTCCTCTCGCTTCCCGCCCTACGTCGGTTGCGCTTCCCGGCTGATGGTAACTACGACGCCAAGCGCGACAACGCGGCTCGCACGGTGCTGGCTGCGCTGGGGCTCTGCGCGGCGACGCTCGCGGCCGAGGCTGGTCTCGACCTGCGCTCGCGCTGCCTGCTTTGGCCCGACAAACCACTGACCTGGAGCCTGCTGGGCAAGCCTGGCGAGGCGCCGGCGGAGCTACAACTCGACGGGGAGACCGCGATCAACCTCCTCGACGAAGCTGTGAAGCTGGCGAACGATCTCGGCCTGCCCTGGCATGACGAGCCCGTCGTGCTGACGCCATCGGACGCACTGGTCAAACTCGTCGTCAAGAGCCAGCAACTAGCGGCTCAGCAGGGCGGCGAGCCCGGCGAAGGGGGTGACTGATGGCGTCACTGACGATTGCCTGGGAACACCTCACGGGTTACGCTGTAGCCACCGACCCCTCGAACCGGGATGGAGCGGAATGGCCTCCGCACCCGGCACGTGTCTTCATGGCGCTCGCTGCGGCCTGGTTCGAGACCGAGCCGGCCGCCACAGGGGGCGAAGACCGCGACGACTGGACCGACGAAGGGGCGGCCTTGCGCTGGCTGGAGACGCTCGGCGATCCTGAGATGCTCTTGCCGGAAGTCGAACCTTGTTACGAGCGGTCCAACGTCACTGTCTACGTTCCCGTCAACGACAGGGCGGGGCCGTCGGCCGCGACACTTCAATCTTGTCCGGCGATCACGCGGAGCAAGCAACCGCGCTCCTTTCCGCGAATCTGGGTGGGGAACACGTCATGCTTCCTACGCTGGTCGAACGCCGAAGGCGCGGAGATGCGCCGCGCGACCCTGGATCGACTCTGCCGCAAGGTCACCCGCCTGGGGCATTCATCCTCACTGGTCTCGATGCGGGTGGCCGAAGACGCCGACCTCTCGCCGGGGAATGGAGCCCACCTCGTCACCGAGGAACTCCAGGCGGAGATGCAAGCGCGCTCGATCTCCCGCGGAACGCTCGAAATGCTCCACGAGCGGTTTGGTGAAGGACCGCGCCGGCGTCATGCGGATCTCAGCCAGGAGCTTAAAGTTCTCAAGGTCAAGAGGAAGACCGTCACCGGAAAAGGCGCCAAGGAACGCAAGGCGGAGATCGACGAGCAAATCCAAAGACTCGAATCGGATCTCTCCGACACCGTGCCACGACCCCCCGTCAGGCCGACGATGGGGCTCTGGATCGGATACCGCCGCGCCGATCATGGGCCCGCATCATCCGAGGCCGCTCGCAGCCTGTTCGACCCCGACATTCTGGTCCTGTCGCAGGTCGCCGGGCCGAGGCTGCCGGTGGTCTCCACGCTCGCGGTCACGAAGGCCCTCCGCGAGACGATCATGAGCCGCGGCGCTCAGC
>JBAUOX010000358.1:0-6719 GCA_049579985.1 Isosphaeraceae bacterium
CGTCATGGATCAATGGAACAAGGCTCCCTTGACGCTAAGCGTGGCTTTGCGAGATCCGGATTCGAGCTAGCAATAAATGCGCCACTCCATCTATCGGCAGGATGCCCCTTGACCACGACTCGGGGCCGGGATACTGCCGCGCGGTTTGATTGACCAAACATTGCACATTCCGGATCGCTCCGCTCATGGAATCCGCGAATTCCACCAGGTCGCTCGAGCCGAATTCGCGGCCGAATTCAGCTCGATCACGTCAGGCTCTGCAATCCGCATGCCCTGCCGATTTTCAAACGCACCAGTCAATTGATACAATCGATTCCTGGTTTGCCTTCTCCGCGCTTCCCCAGAGACCACGCATCCATGTCAAGGGCCGTTTCCGGGACATCCGCTTCTCAGGATCGCATCGAGGGGGGGATTCCGCCTTTCGAGCCTCCCGCCTGGCTGAGGAGCAGCCACGCCCAGACGATCGCCGGACAATACCTGGTCAATGGAGACTCACGGCTGGAGGCCACGGCCCACGAGGTCAAGCTCGAAGATGGCGACCGGCTCTGCGTGCTGGAGTCGGTGCCGAGGGGATGGAGTCTGGCAGACCCCGCAGCCGTCCTCGTTCACGGTCTTGCGGGTTGTGCCCGCTCGCCGTACATCGTCCGCTTCGCCCGGCGGCTGGTGCGACTGGGCGTCCGCGTGGTCCGGATGAACCTCCGAGGGGCGGGTGCTGGGTTTGGACTGGCCCGGGGTCTCTATCACGCCGGCCGCAGCGACGACCTGCGCTCGGTGATCGACTGGGTGTCGCGTCGAGCTCCGGGATCGCCCATCGCCCTCGCCGGGTTTTCGCTGGGCGCCAGTCTCGCACTCAAGGCGGCCGCGGAGGCTGCCGACCGACCCGTGAACGGGCTCGATTGCGTTCTCGCCGCCAATCCGCCGATCGATCTCTCGGCCTGCGCGGAAGCGATGAGGCGGCCGGAAAACCGGCTCTACGACTGGAACTTCGTCCGCTGGCTCCGCGCCGAGGTGACGCGGCTCCATCGCGTCTTCCCCGAGCTGGGCCCGCCGGGCTTGCAGCAAGTTCGCTCGGTTTACGAATTCGACGACCGCTACACCGCGCCCCGCAACGGCTTCGCCTCGGCCCTGGACTATTACACCCGCAGCAGTGCCCTGCCCCTGATCCCGCGGATCCGACTTCCGGGGCTTGTGGTCCATGCCGCCGACGATCCGTTCGTCCCCGCAGCGCCCTTCCATAAAGTCCGGTTTCCTGCCAATCTGAGCCTTGAGCTAGTGCGGCAAGGAGGTCACCTGGGCTACATCAGCCGGGTGCCCTGGCAGGGTGATCGGCGCTGGCTGGAAACCCGCATGGCCGTCTGGTTGGCCGGGCGTTGGAGAATCTCGGCCGTGCATCTTGACATTGCCTCGTCCTCGCGCGATCGGGCGAGGCCTAACCTGGGAGCTTGCAACCGCGATGCGTGACCTGCCCTTCAACAAGTACCGTGCCGCGATGGACGTCCTTCAGCGAGGCCACGACCTGCTGGTCGAAGGTCTGGCGGAGGAGGTCCTTGATCAACAAGAGAGCCTCCTCGAAGGGGGTTTCCAGCTCCACGAGTTCCTCGAATCGCAGGGCGCACGATTACATTTCCTCGGCTTGATCATGGGCCATCTCGAGCAGTCGGCAGAGGCTCTCGAGGAGGAAGCCATGAGACGGCATCAGCTCTCGGCCCCGAAAGCGGATCCGACTCACTCCCGAAAGCGATCCCGCAATCGCAACTCGAGGGCTCCCAAGCCCCGCCGCCAGCCTCCGCCAAACTCCGAAGAGACCGTGGACGACATTCCGTTCTGATGACTCACCCGCGCTACGTTTATCGCCCTATCCGGATCGAAAGGATCCCTTGCGAGCCGGTTCGCAACAAGCCGGAAGCGCCAGCGAAGGTCCTCATGCCCTCCGAAGGATGGGCGCGACCTTGAACTTGTGCCCTCGCTCGCGCTTCAGGCGTGTTGGATCGTCGGAGTCCCCGCAGACGAGAAATCGGGCTCGTTCGCTCTGCCCGTTTCGCCGATGATCAGCTTTAACCCTCTACCAGCCAGGCACTTCCCTTGGCGGACTGACGTCGATGAGGCGTAAGGTTTGTCCCACCTCCATGATCAGGTGAGACAATCGGGGCCAGAGTTCGCGTTCCATGATGCACCTCCTTGAGGAACAGGTTCCTCAACCTCCAGATGATCACGGGCGCGAACTCCTTTCAAGCTATGGGTTTGTTACCTAAATGCAATTTCCCGGCAAGCGAGGGGGCAGGAACCCTGGTCCCTTTGCGAGCGATGCCTCACCGGTCCCGTCGCTAGAGCCGACGACCCAAGGACGTATTGCTCGCCGTTGAAAAAAAGTAGCAACGGAACAAATTATTGATAAAAGGTTGCCGACCCTCTTGACACCCGTATCGAAGAGGGTTCAATATGATTCGCAATGTCCCCTTCGTTGTTTTACTTTTTGATTGAGCAATCGCGCTATGATGTGCCAGGTTTCGTCGTGTTTCCGGTCAAATCCGGTCCGGCGTCGCCTTAGTCACTTGGAGCCCGGCTCACTTCAGATCGCTCTTTTCGGGCGCGCCGGCCTTCGCCGGGAAGAAGCCGAGCGCTGTGGTGCTCTGTGATCGAGATCGACTTCTTGGTCTTGTGCTAGCCAGGAGGGGACATCATGCGCCCCAGCTTGAAATGGCGAGGTTGGAAGCAGTGGTTACTCATCGGGGTGGCGGCCTGCGTGTCTATGCACTTCGCCGGCCGCCGCGCGGCGGCGGACCTGACCGTTCTGTTCACGGCGTCGACGGACTACACGGGCGCTGTGCCGAACGCTTCCGGCACGTCGTATGGTTACAGCTATCCCAACGATCCGATCAACCAGAACCCCAATATTCCCGCCATCTCGCCTGGCGTGACGCTGTCGCCCGGTAGCGGCGGCTTCGATGGCAATTTCGTTGGTCCGCTGCCGGATGGGAGCACGTATGGTCCCTTCGGATACAACGGGAATGCCGGCGGCAGCACGGGATGGGTGACCATGTCCTACACCCTGCCCACCAGCGGGAGCTTTCAACTGGTCTGGGAGGTTGCCAACGTCATCAATTGTGCGGGCTCCGATGCCCTGGCGACCGACAACATCCGGATCAATGGGAACCTGATCTTTCCATTCCAGCCGCCGCCGGGCACGTTGCCCGCCGGCTTCACCGGAGTGGGCAACTACGGGACCTCCGGCGCCGTCGCGGATCTCGCACCGAGCGGGGGTGAGAACGCCTTCGCCTGGATGGATGTGGCACCCAATTCGATGAACGTTTCGCCGATCTTCGATACAGTCGACGGCTACTCGGCCTCGCGACTCTACTCCGCGGTGTTCACGGCCAACGCGGGCGACACGATCACGCTGGATGCGGCCTTCCTGACCAATGATGGATCGCCCTATCCCGACTACGGCATCGTGGCGCTGCAATCGGTTCCGGAGCCGTCGTCCCTGATCGTTGCCGCGCTCGGGGCGATTGGGATGGCGGGCTATGCGCTGCGCCGGCACCTTGCCCGAGCCGGTTGCTCTTGAACCGAGCATCCCGTGGTGCCGGCCGCAAAGGACGCCGGCGCCCCAATTGGCAACGCTTGTCGTGATCCGGCCCGGCCGGACGATGTTCAGCACCATGTCCCTTTGCATCCTGCGCCGAGGTTTCCCATGAACGGGAAGTTCTTTGCCGCTGGCTGGCGCCGCCGCGGGTCCGACCGCCCGCGGCCCAAGCGGGCCAAGGTTCACTTCGAACTCTGCCGTCTCGAGCTTCGATGGCTGCTGTCGACCGGCCCTGGCATCGTCGAATACGCCACCACGTCGTCGGTCTCGGAGCCGATCGGGGCGGTGGCGGGCGCCGACGGCAACCTCTGGGTCGCCGAGTATGCGGCCAAGGAGCTCGCCGCGTTCAACTCCGCGGGCGCAGTGGTCAATAAGGTCCCCGTTCCGGACAACCCCTACGGGATTACCTCGGCCCCCGATGGCACGCTCTGGTTTACCGAGAACGGAGTGACGCCATATATCGCCAAGGTGGCCACCAACGGGACGCTGACGCAGTATGCTTTGCCGACCGGCACCAATCCCCAGGGAATCACCGTTGGGCCTGACGGCAACATCTGGTTCGTGGGCTATGGCACCAGCGTGGTGGACAAGGTCACGCCGGGCGGGTCGATCACCAGCTATTCACTCAGTGCCGGCAGCCGGCCGGTGCGGATCACCACCGGCTCCGATGGCAATCTCTGGGTTACCGAGTCGGCCGGCAACCGGATCGCGCGGATCACGACCGGCGGATCGATCACGGAGTTTGCCGTGCCGACGCCGTCGGCGCTGCCCTGGGGGATCGCACCAGGCCCCGACGGCAATCTCTGGTTCACCGAGAACGGCTCGGGGAAGGTGGGCCGGATCACGACCAGCGGCGTGATCACCGAGTTCTCGCTGGGCGCGTGTTGCGGCGCGCGGCCTTTCGATATTGCAACCGGTCCTGATGGCAACCTCTGGTTCACCGAGTCGACGGCCAGCATCCTGGGCCGGATTACGCCAGCGGGAATTATCACCCAGTACACGCTGCCGACCAGCAACTCGAGCCCCTATGGGATCACGGTCGGACCGGGGCGCTCGATCTGGTGGACCGAGGCCACCGTCGGCAAGGTCGGCAAGCTGCCCTGGATCGCCAGCGGCCAATCCGTGAGCACCGACCCGCAAGATACCCAGTACAATCCCTTCGCCACCGCCATGGTCGGACCGCTCGACGGCAACCTCCAGACGTCGATTCCCCTGGATCCGGCCCCGCCCTGCAACTGCGGGCAGGACACGAGCGCCGCCCTGAGCTCCGATCTTTCCCTGGCATATAACTCCGACACGGTCTCCGTCCAGCCGATCATCGAGACGACCTACCAGAGCGACCCCAACGGGCCGGTTCCGACGCAGATCCAGGTGCAACTCACGTGGAACGGCACAGCCCAGCCGTGGGTGACCTTCTCCACCGCCGGTCACAGCCCGGGCGACGTCTACCAGCTCAACACTCAGGTCGCCAGCCCGGTGGCGACGACCGGCGTCTACCCCTGGATGGTCGCGATCCAGGCCACACTACCGGGCGGCAACATCGTCGATAGCACGATCAGTGGGACAGCGCCCGTGGTGGCCAACGGATCCGCCGACCCGATCGGCCGGGGCTGGAGTGTCGGCGGCACGGCGCAACTGGTCTCCGACGGCAATGGGGGCTTTCTCTGGGTCGACGGCAATGGCGGCACGCGCGATTTCCAGGCGGGCAACGGCACCACCTTCGTGAGCCCGCCAGAGGACCTGGGCACGCTGGTGAAAAACAGCAACGGGACATTCACATATACCAACCCGCAACAGGACACGTGGAACTTCAACAGCCAGGGCCAGCTCACCGGCATCACCCAGCCCGACGGGCCGGCCGACACCTTCACGTACAACTCGGCCGGCGCGCTCTCCGGGGTGACCATGCCGGGCGGCTGGACCGCCACGTTTACCTATAACTCGAGTAATGAGTTAGCCAGCGTCGTCGAGCCGGGCGGGCGAGTCGTCACGGTCACGCACGACTCGTCCGACGATCTGACCAGCGCCACCATGCCCGACGGCAGCGTGCGCACCTTCACCTACGACTCCGTGGGCCACATGCTCAGCGACTCCTTGGGCATGCAAACCACCAGCTACAGCTACGACTCCGAGGGCGCACTTGCGAGCGCCAACGAGGGCCTCGGGCGCATTCTGAGCCTGGTCCCCTCATCAATTCAAGGCTTGCAGACCAGCCCGGCGCTCTCGGCCAGCCAGGACGTCGCCGTCTGGACCGACCCGCTGGGCCGAGTGACCACCTATACCCTCGACTCGCTAGGCGAGCCGACCAAAGTGCAGACACCCGACGGCGGCATCCAAACCTGGCAGTACGACTTCGCCGGCCAGCCAACGGTCTACACCGACGAGCTGGGCCGCGTGACTCGGTACACGTACCAGTACGGCTCGGGCGACGGCGACCTAATCCAGCTCACCAACCCTGACGGCAGCACGATCCAGTACCAGTACAACCCGAACTTCCACCAGGTCACGCAGGAGACCGACGAGCTGGGCCGGGTGACCACCTACATCTACAATTCGGAGGGGGACCTGACCGAGACCATCGACCCGATGGGCCGGGTGACGACCGAGGTCTGGTCCAACGGCCTGCTTCAGAGCACGACCGATCCTCTAGGCCGCACGTCGACGTACCAGTACAACAGCCAGCGGGAAGAGACCGAGCAGATCGACCCACTCGGCCGGATCACGACGTACACCTACGACCCGGCCGGTAATCAGATCACAGTCGAGGACCCCTTGGGCCGCGTGACGACCTCCGTCTACGACGGGATGCGGCGAGTGGTCGAGACCATCGATCCCTTGGGCCGCATCACCACCACGCTCTACGACGCCAACGGGGACATCACCGAGACGATCGACCCGATGGGCCGCATCACCACCACCTTGTACGACGCCGACGGCGAGGTGACCGAGACGATCGATCCCTTGGGCCGCATCACCACCACCTTGTACGACCTGGATGGCGAGGTGACCGAGATGATCGATCCCTTGGGCCGCATCACCACGAGCATCTACAACGTGGATGGCGAGGTGACCGAGACGATCGATCCCATGGGCCGGATCACCACCACGTTGTATGACGCCGACGGCGAGGTGACCG
>JBAUOX010000359.1:0-2470 GCA_049579985.1 Isosphaeraceae bacterium
ATGAGAATCCGCCCAGCCCTCCCAAGGAACTCCTCCGCCTGCCGGCACGGACGTTCAGTTCTGCTCTGTCGTTTCGATAAAGTCCTAGGCGCAACTTCCCCCTCCCCACTTTGATGATGTTCTTCCGGATTTGGACGTCAAGACCGGCGAGTTCGGCTCATTGGGCTGCCTGAGGCTCCAGGCGGAATCCAAGAGCGGTCGCCGTGCGCCGCAGGGCGTCGAGCCGACGCTCCTGATATTTGGCCTCGTATTCCTCGGCGCCTTGCCGCACGTAATCCTCGCCGTACTTCAGCATCCGATACACCAACTTGGCCAGCTTGTGCGCGATCGCTGTGATCGCTTTGGGCGAACCTACCCGGCTGCGCATCCGTCGTCCGAACGCCCCGAGAGCCGTCGGCGTGCGCAGCAAACTGGCCGCTGCCATCCGCAGCCCAGTCGCGATGCGGTTGGCTCCCGGTCTGGTCTTTCGGCTCTTGATCTTTCCCCCGGTGATCTTGTGGTTGGGCGCCAGGCCCAGCCAATTCGAAAACGCCTTCTCGTTGCGGAAGGCGCTGACGTCGCAACCGAGCTCGCTGGCGATGGTCAGCGCCACACCGACGCTGATTCCGTCGATGGCCGTCAGGTCGACTCCCAGCATCTCGTACAGCCGCTTTCGAGCGTCGAACATTGGCTCGTTGTCCTTGTTCTTGCGCTTCGCGGGCCGCTTCTCCATGGGCCGATCGCCGGCGCGATTGGGGAGGCGACTCAGATAGGCGTCGATCGCCTGATCGCATTCGCTGATCTTGCGGTGGTAGAACTCATACAATTCGACAGCCTGCCTCAGAGCCAGCAGATGCTCCTCGCGCCAATTTCCCATCAAGGCCTTGGCGATCTCCTCCCGGGTGTGCTTGCAACGCTCGTCACGCCATTGGGAGAGTACGACCGGATCGCGCTCGCCAGCCAAGATGGCCTTGATGATCGCCATGCCGGTCTTGCCGACGATGTCGCTGACGACCAACGTCAGCTTGAGGTTCATCAGCACCAGGGCCTTCTGCATGTGCTGGATGTGCTGGGACGCATACGAGATCAGGACTTGGCGCTGGCGGACGAAGCCGCGCAGCACCACAATGTCGTCTTGAGGCCGGAACGCCTTCTCCAACAGGCCGTAGCTGTGCAGCCTCTGAATCCATTGGCAATCGTGGATATCCGTTTTGGGGCGGCCGTCGACCTTGGCGACGGCCCGAGCATCGACCAGATAGACTCGGAAACCTCGCCTTTCCAGGAGCTCATAGAGAGGAATCCAGTACACGCCGGTGGACTCCATGGCGACCGTATCGACACCACACTGGGTAAACCAATCGGCGATCGCTTCCAGATCAACGGTAAAGGCGCCGAAGGGGCGAACCGGCTGGGGATCGCGATCGGGGGGGACGGCAACCCAATGGACACCGTCGTGGACGTCGATGCCAGCGGCTCGGGGATTCTTCACCGTCAGGGCCGGCTGAGGCTTGGAAGTCAAGGGGTGGGGCGGTCGACGCGAGGCGGGATCTGGGCGTTTGGCCATGGGAACCTCAAGGAAAAAAAGAAGGGTCAAACACGCGGCGGACAGGAGGGCGAAAAAGGGTATGCAGTCTCCCAAACGGGATCAGGTACCGCTGGGTCGAAAACCCGGCGACCCTGTCGCCAACGAAGCAGTCGCCGCCTCCCGGACCACACTGAAAGTCGGGCACGAAGCACCAAGGGCTTGGCCGGCCACGGTCCGCCGCTTCATGTCATGATCGCCCACGCGCAAGGGAATGCCCAGAGTTCCTTTCAGATGCACCGCTGCCGTGGCAGCGAGGAACGCTGAAAGGGCGAAACAAGATTCTTGACCACAAACCTCTGCTGGCACCGACGATTCCTCGGTCCCTCAGCGATCCGACGACAGGAGCAGCCTCAGGCCAAGGACGGCGGCCAGCGCCGCAATGGCAAGTACGGCCAGCGTGACCAGGGCCACGCCGGCGAGATGGCTCTCGACGCCGGTGTGCAGCAAGGTCCAGATGCGGAACGTGATCGTGGTGATGCCGGGGGGCTGAAGCAGGTTGGTTGCCGGCAGCTCGCCGAAGCCGAGCACGAAGGCCACGCACCAGGCCGCCGCGAGCACGCGCCTCGAAAGCGGAAGAATCACGTGCCAGAGCTGGCCCCAGGGGCCATGGCCGTCCAGGACGGCAGATTCCAGCAGCTCGCCAGGCAGGATCCGCAGGGCTGGCCAGAGAATCAAGAGCGCATAGGGCAGGGTGCGGATCGACTGCGCCATGACCACGATCAGCGGCGAGTCGTAGATCGGCGGGAACCAGCGATAGGCCAGCTCGAGTGCCATGCCGGCGACCGGGCCGGGCGTGGCCAGGGTCAAGGCAAGCGTCGCCAGCAGCAGAACCTGCCAGGTGAGAGAATTCCGGCTGACCCAGGCCAGGAGCCAGGCCAGGGCGGCCGTGACCGTCGCCGCGCCGGC
>JBAUOX010000360.1:0-2937 GCA_049579985.1 Isosphaeraceae bacterium
CCCCGGTACATCAACCGGGACATCGTCCTACTATTCGAGGCGATGGCCAACGGAGGGGACTTCTACGGCGAGAGCATCCCGCACTTCAACGGGAACCTCTTCGACAACACCCCGCCCCTGGACCTGACCGGAACCGAGTTTCCCGTCTTGATCGAGGCGAGCGCCTTCGACTGGAGCGAGATGGACCCGTCCATCTTCGGGACTCTCTTCGAGCGCGTGATGGACCCTGCCCAACGCTCTCAACTCGGTGCGCATTACACCGGCTTTCGCGACATCTCGACACTGGTTGAGCCCGTCGTCATGGCCCCGCTGCGTCGGGAATGGGCCGAACTCCTGGAGAAGATCGCCTCCCTCGTGCCCGATGTCATCGTGACGCGAAAAGGGGAAAGCCTCTTCCGCCCGGTGGATGAGTCACGAATCCAGGAGGCCCAGAAGCTGGTTGACGCCTTCCTGGAACGCCTCAGAGCGATCCGCGTCCTTGACCCCGCCTGTGGATCGGGGAACTTTCTGTATGTCACGCTGCGACTGCTGAAGGACCTGGAAAAGGAGATCCTCATCGAGTGTCGGCACCGCGGGTTGAAGGAATTCGAGCTGAAGGTTGGGCCGAATCAACTCTTCGGGATCGAGGTCAATGCCTACGCCTTCGACCTGGCCCAGATGACGGTCTGGATCGGATTCATCCAATGGCAGAAGGACAACGGCTTCCCGGTCGAGCATGAGCCGATTCTTCAGACGCTTCACAACTTCCAACAGAAGGATGCGATCGTCGATCTGACCGACCCGGCCAACCCCGCGGAGCCCGAATGGCCCGACGCGGATTTCATCGTTGGCAATCCTCCATTCCTCGGGGGTAAGAAGTTACGGACTGAGCTGGGAGACGCCTACGTGGACAAGATGTTCTCGCTCTGGCGTGAACACGTCCGCCCCGAGGCCGATCTTTGCTGCTACTGGTTTGAGAAAGCACGTCGTCAGCTCAAAATCGGCAAGTGCCATCGAGCGGGCCTACTCGCAACGCAGGGAATACGTGGGGGAGCAAACCGCCACTCACTGAACCGCATTAAAGCCACGGGTGACATCTTCTTCGCCATAAGCGATCGAGATTGGGTTATTGATGGAGCGAACGTTCATATTTCGATCATCGGCTTCGATGACGGCTCGGAAAAGAGCAAGACCCTGGACGGAATCTCCTGCGCGACCATCAACAGTAACCTTTCGTCTGTGGCCGACATCGCAGAGGCCCGAAGGCTGGCCGTCAATGTCGGAATCGCCTTCATGGGCGACACGAAAGGAGGAGGTTTCGATATTCCCGAAAGACTCGCCCTCACTCTCCTTAACGCCCCCAATCCGCATGGACGACCCAACAGCGATGTTATCGTTCCCTGGATCAATGGTCTCGACGTGACCCGCCGAAACCGTAATATGTGGATCATTGACTTTGGCACTCATGCATCGATAGAAAATGCTTCTCTTTACGAGAAACCTTTCGCATTCGTTCAAGAGCACGTCCACCCTGCAAGGCAAGGAAACAAGCGACAGGTTTACAAGGAGCGATGGTGGATTCACGTCGAAGCCCGGCCCTCGATGCGCGACAAACTGGAAAGGCTCCCTCGGTTCGTCGCCACTCCGACTGTTTCAAAGCATCGCTTGTTTCTCTGGTCTGAGGCACCGACGTTGCCCGACCACCAACTAATTGCCATCACCCGGTCGGACGACTCCGTTTTCGGAGTCCTTCATTCCAAGTTGCATGAGGTTTGGGGATTGAGGCTGGGTACGAGGCTCGAAACCCGGCCCCGCTACACCCCGACAACTTGCTTTGAGACTTTTCCTTTTCCCGAGCCGACCGACGCGCAGCGAACCGCGATCGCATCGGCCGCGAAGCACCTGGAGAATCTTCGGTCGAACTGGCAGAACCCCCCCGAATGGGTGCGAGAGCAGATCCTCGAATTTCCCGGCTCGATCGATGGACCCTGGGCTCGCTATGTTCACGACCCAGACGACCGAGGAATCGGGACCGTGCGTTACCCCCGTTTGGTCGCAAAGGACGCCCATGTCTTCGACTTGGCCAAGCGGACCCTGACGAACCTCTACAATGAGCGCCCGACGTGGCTGGATCTCGCCCACAAGGCCCTCGATGAGGCGGTGTTCGACGCCTACGGCTGGGACCCGTCGATGACCGATGAGCAAATCCTGGCCGCCTTATTGGAATTGAACCTAGAGCGATCAGCCTCGGGCGACGTGGCCCCGACTGGCGCCGAGACCGAAGAACAGTCCGAGGAAGACGAACCCGAGTAACCACTCCGCCGTGGTCGAAGCATGGCCCGACCTGCCCGAGGCCCTGAAGGCCGGCATCGTGGCCATGGTCAAGGCCGCGCGTTCCTGAGACACCCCGCCCCGGGTGGATCGGGCCGCGCCGTGGAAAACAAACCGCCTATGCGTGGGCGACGAACCGCCTGTTCTTTTCCTGTTAAACAGGGGAGCCGCCCCCACCCGCCTCGCTGATAAATCGCTGTTCTGAGCGAGCGTTCCACCGGGGCGCCGCCCCCACCCGCCCCACTGTTAGCTTCACTGTTCTCACTGAGCGTTCCACGCGCGGATCTTAGCATTTCTTAGCAGCCTGCATCGGCCGCCGCGCGGACGAACATCGTAGATACCCCCACCGGGAAGGGATGCGTTGATCAGCGGTGGCACCAGATCCCGGTGCCAACTTTCTCACCGCTCGAGCCCCACCGCCGGCATTGCTTTCAATGCCCGCCGCCCGGATCTGCGCCGCCCTGGTCACCCTGGTGAAGCGCCCACGCCTCCCATCGCGGACCAGGACCAGGGCGAGTCGGAGTACCGAAGAAGAGCGGTCGTCCCTGGCTCACAGTACCGTAGCGGGATCGGGGTGGTTGCCGCGGCTGATCAAAGTGGCGGTCGCATCGTGCTCCAGCTCGCATC
>JBAUOX010000361.1:0-7899 GCA_049579985.1 Isosphaeraceae bacterium
GGTGGCAGCCTGGCCCTATCGGCCGTTCCTCTGGGCGATGGACTTACGGTGGACGAGCCGCTGGGCCACGCCTTGGCGGCGCTCGATGCCCAGTGGGTGATCCTGGCGGTCCCGGCCATTGCCGGACATGAGGAGCGATTGCGGAAATTCGCCTCGGTTCTCCGCGCCCTCCCCGCCTGGCAAGCTCAACCGTCGGTTGCAAGTGGAGACCAGAAAGACTACGGAATCGCCGTTCGGGCCCTCGGCGACCAGACGCAAACCTTCCTCGAGATCGCCAACGACACGCCTTACCCGATCCGGCTGGCCGGCCTGCTGGATGCCCCGGCCCCGGCAAGTGTCGAGGATCTCGGACGCAACCTCCGCCTCGTTCCCCAGGCCGCCACCGGCGGGCGTCAGCTTGTGATCGATTTGCTCCCCTACGGTGTCTCCGCAATTCGGGTCGGGGCAGCCAAGGCACGGTTCTCGGACATCACTACTTATCCCTCGGACGCCGTTCTGACCGGCATGGAAGCGCAGTACCACGAGCTGTCAAACCAGCTCGCCCGACTCAATCGCGGCTCGGGCAGCGGAATCGGAGAGCCGCCCAACCCGGGTTTTGAGCCTGAGCCGTCGGTGCCGGTTCAACCTGCTCACAACACGCCGGGAAACCCGGCCTCGTCGCCGGCCTCGGGGCAGTTGCCCGGGGGCTGGAAGCTCGAGGGAGAGAAGGATTGCTCGATCGCGATCGACGCCTCCAATCCCCACTCCGGTCAAGGCAGCCTGAAGCTCACCGCCCCCGTCGTGCCTGTATCCGTCTCCAGCGGGAGTTTCGTGCCCAACAGTGCGTCGAGCGTGACGATCCAGGCGTACTTCCGAACCGAGCCGCAAGACAGTCAGGTCCGGCTCTGGATCCAGGGCGAGGTCGGCGGTCTGCCTTACCTCCGCCGCTCTGAGTTCAAGGTATCCTCGGCCTGGGAGCTCAGGGCCGTGCGCGCCGTCGATCTGCCGGCGGGTGGCCTGGACTCGGCGCGGCTAAGGTTTGAGATGTTGACGCCCGGGACGCTCTGGATCGATGATGTTCACGTGGTCGGGGAGGTCGCTCCCAAGGCAGTGCGCCTCAATGCCCAGCGAACGCTTCTGGCTGCGTTACAGGCCTATCGCACGCAGCGCTATGGCGAGTTCGCCCGCCTGGCCGGCTCGCACTGGGCTCGTCATCCCGGCATCCTGGCCGTCAGCCGGCAAAACCGGCCCGCGGAACTATCAGAGGCGTCGGGATCCTCACGGTCGGGACCAGCCGCGGCTTCTGCCCTTTCGCCTGGTCGCACGGTGCGGTAAGATCGGCCTGCGGGGTCAGGAGGATCGAATTCTCGCCCGCGGTACGGATCAGGACTGGTCGAGCACGAGCGCTCCCGGCCTTGGTCCGGATAGCCCCAGGGAGCGGAGAACAGGTAGGAGAGGAGGGGTCGGTGTTCGTCGCTTGCAGCACACTCTGCTTTGCGAGGGAGCCGCTGGAGAAGGCCCTTCGCCTGATCGCCGAACTGGAGTTTGACAAGTTCGAGCTGGCGATCGTCGAGGATGGCCGGCACCTCCGCCCAACCCTGGTGGGCGACGACTTCGAGGCCGCCCTGCAACAGGTTCGCAGGGGGCCGAGCCTGACGCCTTCCTCGATCCATCTCGATTTCGGCCCGGTCAATTGGAACGACCAGGCGGTGCGCCGCCGGTTCGATGCACACTGCCGGTTCGCCAAGGCGCTCAGTGTCGCCGTTCTCACCATGCCCTCCGCGCCACTGGGAACGCCGCTGGAACAGGAGATCAAGCGACTCTCGTCGCTGGTGGACACCGCCATGCGGGACGGCCTTGTGCCGACTCTCGTGACGGACTCCGGAACGCTTGCCGGCGATCCTCAGATCGCGGTCGAGCTTTGCAAGGCCGTCCCCGGGCTGGGCCTCACGCTCGACCCCAGTCATGGCCTCCAAGGCCCTCACAAGGAAGTCGAGCTCGACCTGGTCTATCCTTATGTACAGAACGTTCATCTGCGTGACACTGGCAAGCAGCCCGGCGAGTTCCAGGTTCGCGTCGGCCAGGGCCTGATCGAATACGCCCGGATCGTCACGCAGCTTCAGCGCCATGGCTACAATCGCGCGCTCACGGTCGCCATCATCGACCGTCCAGACAACCCCTTTGAACGCGAGGTCGAGGTCCGCAAGCTCAGGCTCTTGCTGGAAACCCTGATCTGATCTGATCTGAAGTTGCCGGCCTCGTCCTCGAGCCGTCCCGAAGCCTCAGGTTGCGTTGCTCACGCCGCTCCGGGCCGCGCGGCGGCTTCGGCGGGGGCAGGGCAGGTGGGAAGCAGAAGCGTGAACGTCGAGCCCTGGCCCAGGCGGCTCTCGGCGCGCAGGCGGCCGTGGTGGGCCTCGACGATATCGCGGCAAACCGACAGGCCGAGGCCGGCGCCGCCCAGGCCCGAGGCGTCGGGGCCGGTCTTGGTCGAGAAGAAAGGCTCGAAGATGCGCCTCAGGTTCCCTGGCGCGATGCCGATGCCGTGATCGATCACGCTCAGCTCGGCAAGCCGCCCCGTCGCATCGGGCGTCAGCCTTAGATTCACCACGCCGCCCTCGGGCATCGCCTGGCGAGCGTTGATCAGCAGATTGATCAGAACCTGCTGGATCTGGGCGGGATTCACCCGCGCGAACGGCCGCCCCATGAGCTGGACCTCGAGCCGGACCTTGTTCCGCGCCAGGTCCTTGTTGATCAGCAGGACCACTTCTTTCACGAGCCGATTGAGATCGACCGGCAGGCGATGATTGGGGTCGCGCCCGGGTCGCGACAGGCCGAGCATTCCACCCGTGATGGCCGCGGCTCGCTGGCCGGCGTCGAGGATCCGGGTCAAGGCCCGCTCGCGATAGGCCGGATCAGGATTGCGCAGTCCGAGCTTGGCGTAGTTAATGATCGGTGTCAGCGTGTTGTTCAGCTCGTGAAAAACGCCGCCCGCCAGAACTCCCAGACTGCTGATCCGCTGCAAGGCGACGACCTGACGCCGCAAGGCCTCGAGCTGTTCGCGACCGCTCTGGTCTTCCAGGGCGCTCGTCGGCTCCAGCAGCCGCCCTCGTAGGATCGTCCCTGCGGATGCAGCCGCCTGCGCTGGTGGAGGGGGGGCGATGGATTCCGTTGCCTGGCTCTCGTCCGTGTTTGGCATGGTTTCCCCAGCTCGCCTGGCCCCACGTAATGGTTCCTCCTTCGTATCGGATCGATCGTCGGTCGGAATGAGCCCAACATGCCCGGTCCCGAAGTGGCCGAGGTCGTACCTGGCAAACCAAGAAAGATGCGTCGGATGCAACCCTGCCGGCGCATGGTCTTCTTGCCTAACCGTCACCTTGTGGCCGGTTGCCTCATCCTTCAGAGCCCGCGAGGAAGGCGCAAGCTTCAGGGTCTGGCAGGTCGGGCGAGAGAACTCGGGCTCGCTGTTCTCCCGCGTCGCCTTCGGCTCCGCCTCTCATTTGATCCGCACGTCGGTCTCGATCCTCACCGACTCATTCACCTTGACCGTTCCGTCCCAGGGGATGACACGGATGCCGTTGGGAAAGTTGACGCGGGGGATGGAGGAAAGGTTGTCGCTGATGAGTGGTGGGTTCACTTTGCGGCCGTCGCTCCAGAAGCCGAGGTGCGTGAAGCGTTCTTCGTCGCGAATGGCCTCATCGAAGGTACTGCCCGCGAAGGCCGTCTCAAGGGCCACATCGGCGATCCGCCAGAAGCCGGCACGATCCAGCGCGTTCACTTCGCTCAAGCTCATCTGAAAGACGCGGAAGACCCCCTCGCCGGTGTCGAGACGGCGGTTGGCCCCGGTCGGCGCGGTGTGCTCGGCGACGAGAGGGGGAAAGCCGTGGCGATCCGAACGAAACAGCAGGAATCGTTTTCTCGACCGGGGAATTGCGCCGGCCTGGGCGAAGATCTGTCGTCCGCGCAGGTCTCCCACCAGCAGGTCGTCCTCGCCAACGGCCACGAGCAGAAGGGTTGATGCGGGAATTCGATCGAGGCTCGGTTCCCGCGAGGGGAACACCTCGCCGGGCATGAGCGCGGCAACGAGCTTGGGTTGAGGCAGTCCCGAGTGGGGGTCAGAGGCGACCGCGGCAATCTGGGCGGCCAGGTTGCCTCCCGCCGAATGGCCGATGAAGGCGATACGCTCGAGATCTGGCCGAACGTGCTTCGCGCCGGTTTCCAGCACGCCGAGAGCGTCTCGGGTCGCGGCAATCGCGTTGGGCAAGAACTCCCTGGGGAGTGTGTCCACGTCGTTTTGATAGCGTGGGAAGACCACGGTACGACCACAACGAACGAGATGATCGATCCATGCTCCATAGAAGGCCGGATTGACGGCGAACCAACCATGGAAGAACACAACGACCGGGGCGCGTTCCGGTTTCGGCTCGGCTGGCTCGAACAACCAGTACGACCGCGGCCCTTCTCCCAATTCGTACCGCATGACCACGCGATGTAGGTACATCGGTCCCGCCTGCGCGGGTCGATCGCTGACGGCGGACCGGCAGACCTCATCCTCGCCCGCTCGTGCCCGGCTCATGAACGGCAGCATGGTTATGACCATCGCACCGGTCACCAAGCGGATAACTCGCCTCGTCGCAGCCATCCATGGCAAGCCTGGCATTTCTCGGTGCCTCTGCTTTCCTATTTGGAATTCATCCCTGATAGCCGGCACAAATAGCGCATCTTTTCGGGCATGTCAAGGCCATGTGGAACGAATCAAGCTCCCGGGCATCGGTTTGCCCACTGATTGTACGGCCTTGACAGCACCCGAGAACCGCAAGAGACTGAGGCTAGTGCGGTTGATCTCAGGCGGCGAGACAGACCGATGCGACCCAGCGAACCAGCGCTTGTCCCAACCCAGCTCACCCCGGCCCCAACGCCGGCCTCGGTTGCTCCCGCTGGTTCTCCCCAGTACGAGTTCACCTACTCGGATAACTCGATCATCGGCAATCTCGGCTCGAAGATGAGCTTCGTCGGGCTATTCATGCTGGGGATCGGTCTCTTCTTCTTCGCCTCAGTGATCATCCGCTGGGTGCAAAGCCACCATCTGGAAGTGGCTCTGCTCCTCCTGACCCTGCTGTTCATCGTGGTGGGGATCTGGACCCATCGCGCTGGCCGGGAGTTCCGGAGCGTGGCCGAGAGTCACGGGAAGGACATTTCCCACTTGATGGGAGCGCTGGAAAACCTGCTCAAGCTTTACACGCTGCTCTACCTGCTCTTCTTCATCGGTCTGGTGTTCGCCATCATTCAGCTCGGCGCTCATGGCCTCTACGGCCTCTGAGCGGAGTTGGCCAGGCCCGCCTGGGCCCGCATGTTCAATTCCAGGGGGCCAGCGGGATTGGCTCGCCGCTCTCGACCGCGTGAAATGTCACGTCCAAGTTGGCGAGATCGGCCACGGCGAAGGTTCGCGACGAGTCGACCACCGGCAGGGAGACAACCGAGCCGGGGTTGACCACCAACCCGCCCTCCGGACTGCGATACCACATAGGCTGGTGCGTGTGGCCGACCACGAGTAGATCGCTGCCAAGCGCTCGGAGATAACCTCTGAGGACAGCGGGCGGGTGGGTGCGGCGGTTGACGAACTCCATGTCGCTGGAGGGCGATCCGTGAACGACCACGCCGATCCGCGTGCCCGCTTCGATCAGAAGGTCAGCAGGCAGGCTCCCCAGGTATTCCAGGGTCTCGTGGCTGGGCGTTCCCCCACCGAACTCATCCACGGCACCTGGACCCCGGCTCACGGTCCAGCGGTCGTGATTGCCGCGAACGGAGGGGATCTGTCGCTCCTTGAGGAACGCGACGACCCGGTCGGGGAACGGACCGTAGCCGACCAGGTCGCCGGCGCAGACGACCCGGTCCACCTTCATCGTGATCAGGTGGGCCCAGGCAAGCTCGAGGGCGACCGGGTCGCCGTGAATGTCCGAGACGAGCCCCAGCTTCATCGGCTGAACTCCGTTGGCCATAACCCCCATTCTGGTAATGGCGAAGGGACGCATCAAGATAGGCTCGCCGAGTAACTGGGACGTTACCGCCGTGGAGCGGTTAGTTCAAGGAAGGGGAGAACATGGTGCGGGTGGCGTGAGTTGCTGAGGTCCACCGGCGACGAGCGGGGCCTTCGTCTTTCCCACAATGGTATTACACTAAGTTCAAGTTATTTCTTGACAGCTCCTAACATGGTCAAGATCTCCTCCGAGACACGTTGGGCTTGGTGAGGTCTTTGCCGTCAGGGTTTCTGATCACCGTCCGACAATTCAGGTCCCCATATCAGACCACCGGCGCTGTGGGATCCTCCGGAGGACTGCCTGGTTGGCTGCCGGCGCGGATCTTTTCCCACACCTCCCAACGATGGACAGGAACGGACGAATCGACCTCGAAGCCGAGTCGCACGCTGCCGCCCCTGAGTTCGAGTACCGTGACCTTGAGCAGGCGCTCGAAGCCGACAGCCCCTCCGACCACAACAGATTCCAGTTGTTTTCTCGTCAGGACCAACATTGAAGAACCTCCGTGCTCATGACGATTTGACACTCCCACTCCCGTTTCAGGTGACCGCAGGTATGCCGCTGGCGAGCAAGTACACCTGCACCACGGTGCCGGTCGTGAACACTTGCACTCTGGAAGCCGCGACTTGATGGGAGCGAAGGGATTCCAGAGGTGGGAGTGACAATCTTCTGCCCGCTCCACCGGAGAGCCTGAGGAGGGAAGGCCCCTCAAGCATCCCCGGCGAGTCTGGTGGCCGAGTGAGAGTTCCGGTTGATTGATTCGTGATCGTAGCAGGGCGGCCAGGGACATTACGCACACATGGCTTTGAATCGATGCAATACGGCCGATGACGCCAGAGTTGTGGGAGTGTTCGCTTCATTGGGTTGACGTACCACTGGCCTCGGTTCGCGCAGGCTGTTCGAACGCTCACTTCCTTGAAGTCGGCAACGGGGCGAGTCTTGGATCCGGGAAAACGCTGGCGCTGCTGCTACGACCTCTTCTGTATCCATCTCTTCCGTGTGGAAACGCCACTACCGGAACACTGTTCCCGCTCGTGTCGGCGCGCGGTGGGTAAACGACGTTTCCCTCGTCGTGACGCCCGGCTAAAGTCAGACTTCTCCAGGGTCCACGCCGACGCGGGGATCTCAACGGTTCCCCGTCGGATCAACGCTGTTCGGGTCGGGGCTGTTCGTCTCGCTACTTGTGGGGTCCACGCTCTTGTCGGTTCCGGATTTCGCTTCCGGCGTCTGGTGCTTGTCGGTGCTCCGTGAGTCGTGGATGTGACTCACGTGCGCCGCAGCGTGGACGTGACTCACGTGCGCCGCAGCGTGGACCTGGTGCAGTGCCAGTGCGGCATGCCCTCACACCGAAGTGAGACGGTGCGTTCCGGACCTCGAGGGACTCAAGCCGAAGGACCTTGCGATTGCGGATCGGTCGCGTACTCATCGTGTGTACTCCCTTTGAAAGGTTTGCAGGACCGTGTTGCCGTCAAAGGGTCATCGCGCGAACTCGTCGGCGGCGCGCGCGGTTTTTTTGCCTTGGCCTGGGGCGTGACTCTGAGTCACCACTTCGATCGCGTCGATCGTTGCAGCGCGGACCAGAGGATGTCCGATGTACGTCCCGCCTGGTCTGAAGTGAACAGCGCGATACGATGAGAGGGGTGGACCGCAGGGCCGTTTCATTTTCCCGCGATCAGGCGGTTTATCCCTTCTCCCACTGGGAGAAGGTGCCGCGAAGCGGCGGATGAGGGCCAATCGCCCCGGGCCGGGCCGCCCCTCACCCGGCCTTCGGCCCGACCCCGCAAGCGGGGTTCCCCCCGCTCCCCGCGGGAGAGGGAGGGTTCGAAAGCCCCAACCCCATACGCCAAACTTAAGGCACGTAGTCCAGAAGTATAGGATTCTGTAAGAG
>JBAUOX010000362.1:0-6273 GCA_049579985.1 Isosphaeraceae bacterium
TCAGGAGGAATGGAACCATGCGACAGCTTGGAGATTTACTCGTCTGGTTTGTGATGGTCGGGATTCTGATCGCGGTTGTCTACTTCACGCCGAAGTTTGCCCAATACATGTCGAGTGAAAACCAGCCTACGCAAAGTGCCGGATCGGATCGTAGCCTTGCGTTGCACCTGATTCACTCCCCTGAGCAAGCCGAGTGAGTCAGGGATGGTTTGACGTGCCACACGCGGGTTGCGTGAGACAACCTTAATAGTTATCATGTAATTATACTAGAGTTTATAGTTGTTTCTCATGGTATTTGCCGGCAGGAAAAATAGGTTCTGAAGATCCAGATCCGCGCATCCCGCTTGCGATCCATTTCCGCTCCCATGCATGAGTTTCGCGCAAAATTCACCTGGTCTTCATCAAAACCTCGCCCACCTCTGCTCCAATCCTCGTACTGATTTACTGTCAGACGAAATTCCTATCCAAGAGATCTCTCTTCTACACAGGCACCCAAATGAGAACACACGATGGTCCCGACCGGCGGGGTGGTTTCACCCTCATTGAACTCTTGGTTGTGATCGCGATCATCGCGGTCTTGATTTCCCTGCTGCTTCCCGCCGTTCAGTCGGCGCGTGAAGCGGCCCGCCGCATCCAGTGCACCAACAACCTGAAGCAGATCGGCCTGGCGTTCATGAATTACGAGAGCGCCAACAAGTGCTTCTCGATGACGACGATTCTTGTTCCCTTGCCTACCGGCGCCCCGGGGAACTGGTACTTCCAATCGTCCTGGAGTGCCTTCGCCCGCTCGGCCCCGTTCATCGAGCAGGGCTCGTTCTACAACTCGATCAACTTCGACCTCACCTACAGCGATCCGACCAACACGACGGTCTCGATCCTGCCGTTGCCATTCCTCTACTGCCCGAGCGATCCTGGCTCGCACATCGACGATAACACGATGGGCGGGTCTGGATACGCTACGACGAGCTACGGCACGTGTGACGGCGACTGGTATGTCTGGTCGGTCAACTGGGGAGCCACGAACTCGGTCGGTCCGAGGAACAGATCGCTCTTCGGTCCCAACTATTCACGCACGATCTCCAACGTCACCGATGGCCTGAGTAACACCTTGATGGCTTCGGAAGGTCTCATCGGCCACGCCCAGATGCGAAGCTGTAATGGGACTGCAGGTACTCCAGTTACCGATCCAAACGTTGGCACCTACTCATTCACCAACATCCCGGCCCCTGGTCAAATGTCGGCCGCCGCTCTTGCCTACCAGATCAACAACTGCCCAGGCAGTGTTGGAAAAATCAAACAGGGTGGTCCGATCGGTCACACCCGGTGGTGTAACGGCGGCGTTTATTACTCTGGTTTCACAACCGCTATGCCACCCAACCAGAGCGTTTCCACTGTTAGCCAAGCTTACATTTCCGCAGGCGTACCGGCTTCCAACTTCGGACAGAATGTGCCGATGGACTGGGACTGGATTGATGAGAATGACGGTGGCCCGACCTACATGTCGCTGGCAGCCAGCAGCGACCATAAGGGCGGGGTTAATGCAGGATTTGCCGATGGCAGTGTTCATTACATCAGGAACACGATCAGCCCGCAAGTCTGGTATAACCTCGGGACAATCGCCGGTGGCGAGGTCATCTCAGCCGATGCCTACTGAGCATTCGTCGATATGATCGGCAAGACCACATGGCCCGGCCCCTGCTCGGAGGTCGGGCCTTAACTCAAGAAGGGGCTACAAATGCGCACCGATGCCGGCTTGGTTGTTCTGGCCGCCCTTATTCTCTCGAACTGCTGGGGTTGTGGCTCGGACTCGAGCCATTATGTCGGCGCAACGGTTCCGGTCAAGGGTAAGGTCACCTACAAAGGCAAGCCTTTGACTGAGGGACAGATCGTCTTTCAACCCGATGACAGCGGTCGTGAAGCATACGGCAGTATCCAGCCGGATGGGACCTTCGAGCTGTCCACCTTCGCGAAGGGCGACGGAGCCGTACCAGGTACGCACCGGGTTGCCGTGACGTCCGGCAAGGTCGGCAAGGTAGTCGTACCTGTCAAGTACAGGAACACCAACTCCTCGAAGACCGAGGTCGAGGTCGCCGAGGGGAAGTCCGAGTACGTTGTCGACTTCAAGTGAGTTCCGGCGAGACCGTCGCCGCACCTCGATTAGGCGAGAGGATCAGTCTGATGATGGGTTCGAGGAGACTCGTGGCGAGGCTGATCCTGGGATCAGCGGCCGCATTGGTTTCCCTTTCACCGGCCCGGGCGGACGGTATAGCCGTCGAGCCGGTCACGTTCCCCGCGCCGTTCTTCGAGGCGCCGAGACCGGGAGAGACGGCATACCGGCTGGACAACGTGCTCGAAGCCTCGGGGGTCGAGCCCATCGGCGATGGGCGTCTCCTGCTGGTGGCTCACGACAAGAAAGTGCCGCTCCGCGTGATCGAGACGGCGACGGGACGGCAGGTCGGTCCGCTGCTGACCTGCGCGAAGTTCCCGGCCGAGACGCCGAAATCTTCCAAGTGGGAAGGGATGGCCCGCGATTCCGAGGGCAATTACTACCTGGTCGGATCGCACTCGGGCAAAACGCAAGGTGAGCGCGACGAGCACGCGAAGCTGATCCGGTTTCGGCTCAAGACCCAACCTGGTACAAGCGGCGGCCTCGACACGGTGGCAATCGACGAAGGCTCGGTCATCTCATGGCGGCTGGCGTCGCCCTTGATCCAGGCGCTACAGCATGAGGGGCTGGATGCGAAGGCCGTCGATCAGCGCAAGATCGAGGGCCTGGCGATCCGCGAGCTGCCGGCCGGTCCCGATGGAAGGGTCCGCCGCGAGCTGGTCCTTGGCCTGCGTCAGCCCGACGACCTGGTCCGCACCTTCGTTGCGGACATCACCGTGCCCCCTGTCCCGGACGCTGAGCTTGCGCTCACGCGCCTCTTTGCCTTCGATCCCGGCGAGCGCGAGGGCGTTCGCAGTCAACTGACGTCGCTGGAGTATCTTGCCGGTTGGAAGTGCTTTTTGGTCGTCACCGCGACCGAGGACGACCGGAACGCGTTTCATGGGAACACGCTCTGGTTCGTGCCCGACAACCGGATCGTGCAGGGCAATGGCTCACCCGTCCTGGCAGACAAGGTCTGGACGTTCGAGGCAGCCATGAAAGCGGAGGGGTTGTGCGTCTTGCCGCAAGCCGCCGGTGTGACCGGCCCCGGCACGGTCCGTCTTGTGGTGACCTACGATAACGACCCCCACGCCACCCACATACCCAGCCGCTTCCAGCAGGTCAATCTCACCCGTCGCTCGGCCGCCACTCTCGCTCCGTGAACGCCGCGACGCCGCCACGCCACGCCACGCCACGCCACGCCACGCCACGCCACACCAAGACAGACTTCTTAGCAAGGCGAATGGCGGTGGGGAGGGCTCTGATGTTGGCCCTCCCCATCGGTTTTGGCGACTGATCAGGCTTTCAGGAACGCGATCGCATCGGCGGTTCGCTTGAGCAGGTCGTCGATCTGCCCGGTGTTTTCGAAGCCGATGATGAACGCATTGATCCGGGCCAGATCAATTTCCACGAACGGAGTCTTGGCGGCGGTGCGCAGCGGACCCATGCCATGGCAGCTCGTCCCGTGGGCGCGGATGATCTTGTAATGAATTCACGGCGATACACGGGGGGGGTTCATGCGATTGGTCTCCCCGGTGTCTGAAGTCAGTTGAATATGAAGACATGAAAGCCGATCGAGTCAGGTTCCAGACCCGCTCAGAGTTCCGGAACGAAGGCCAGTCGCGCCCGATCGCCTGCAAGATGCCGGGGCGCACAGCCGTTGCTGATTCTACCCGCCCGGTTGCGATGCTACCATAGACGGATTCACAGCTTGGTTCGATTCGTCGCGGGTTGGCCTGGCGGCAATGCCCCCGGGAATCCCCAGATGTCCTGGCCATGGAATGAATGAAGGAGCGCTAGCGTGTTCACGGGGCTGGTCGAGGTTCTTGGCCGAGTCGAGGGGGTGGTCAAGGAGAATGCGGGGCAACGATTGACGCTGGCCTGGCCTGGCCTGACCGGCTCGCTGGCGATCGGGGAAAGCGTGGCGGTCAACGGTTGCTGCCTGACGGTCGTTGCCGGCGACGGCGAGCAATTTGAGGTCCAGGCTGGCCCGGAAACCTTGCTCCGAACGAACCTCGGGGGAAAACGTGCCGGGGACCGTGTCAATTTCGAGCGCTCGCTACGGGTTGGCGACAGGCTGGGCGGGCATTTCGTCCAGGGACACATCGACACCACGGCCGTGCTGCGCGAGCGGCGGTCGGAAGGCGAGTGGGAATTTCTGGCGTTCACTCTCGACCCAGCCTATACGGGGCTGCTGGTCCCCAAGGGATCGATTGCCGTTGACGGTGTTAGCCTCACACTCGTCGATGTCTGGACCGACGGCTTCTCGGTCATGCTCATTCCGCATACTCTGGCCGTCACCACGCTCGGGTTGCTCAGGCCAGGCGACCGGGTCAACATCGAGACCGACATCCTGGCCAAGCATGTGGCCAAGCTGCTGGGGAAGTGAGGAGCTTCTCGAAGACGCGGAGCCTCTCGATGCCGGTTCGTCAGACCCAGTCCTACTTGCGCAGCCTCTTCGCCCAGCGGGGCATCGCGCCCCGGCGCCGCATGGGACAGAATTTCCTCATCGACTTGAATATCCATGAACTGATCGTCGCGGAGGCAAGGGTCGGGCCCGATGATGTCATCCTGGAGGTCGGCCCTGGAGCCGGGGCACTCACGGCATTGATGGCCGGTCGAGGCGCCACGATCGTTGCCGTCGAGCTCGATCCGGAGATGGCGAAGCTGACGCAAAAAGCTGTGGCGGGCTTTCCCAGCGTCCGAGTGTTGAATACGGATGCCCTGGCGAACAAGAACACTCTCAGCCCGATCATGATCGAGAGCGTTGATGAGGCGCTGGCCTGTGCTCCGTCCCGAGTCTTCAAGCTGGTGGCTAACCTGCCCTACAACGTGGCGACGCCGGTCATCATGAACCTGCTGATCCACCCCGTGCTCTGTCCTGCCCTCATGGTTGTGACGATCCAGCGCGAGCTGGCGGAGCGGATGATCGCCCTCCCGGCATCCCCGGCGTACGGCTCGCTCTCCGTGATCATCCAGGCCCTTGCTGAGATCTCGATCGTGCGGGTACTGCCGCCGTCGGTCTTCTGGCCGCGACCCAAGGTCGAATCCACCGTCGTGGCAATCCGGCCGGACGCAGCGCGGCGAGCCCCTCTTGACGTCGCCTGGTTCCACGACATGGTCCGCAAACTGTTCTTGCATCGCCGCAAGAATCTCCGGCATGTGCTGTCCGGCATCTGGCGCGACCACTGGACCAAGGCCGAGGTCGAGATCTGGCTGGAGTCGCTGGGCATCGATGGCCAGCTCCGCGCCGAGGCCCTTGGCGTGGACCAGTTTCGAACCCTTGCGCACGCCCTCGAGAAACGTTGGGGTCATGCAATCGCGCAACCAACCGACGCTTTGCACGACGCCGTGGACGAGGACGGCGACGAAGCCAAAGGTCGGCAGGACGACGCGAAGGATTAGTGCCTTGGCCTTCAGCCAGTCTCAGAACCCGGTGACGGCTCGGCACGATTCTCCTGAGGGGGGGCCAAAGGTTCCGGCTTGGCACCTTTTTCTTTGACTTGCCGCGGAGGCAGGATCGCGGGTCGGGGGTGGCCCTTGCGCCGTCCGGACGTTCCTTCTTGGAGCACGAACTCGGCGCGGTCGGCCATGGCGGTCCAGACGCTGGCGAGCTCGTCGCGAGCCGTTTCAGGATGGAGCCGCGCCCGCTCGACGGTCTGCTTCAGCTCGTCGCGGAGCAGTTGCATCTGCTGGACATCCAGCAGGTTGGCACTCATCACGGACACCAACATGGCATGAGTCTCGCGGACCGCCTCCTGCCAGGCGCTTTTACCGACCCCAGGTGGGATAATCTCGGCGAGGGGATCAATCACCGGCGCGACCTGGGTCACGCCGAAGCTGGTCCGGGTGCGATAGCGCGCCCGCCATTCGTGGAAAACCAGGTACAGGGCTCCCCAGAGCACGAGGATGGCGGCGCCAGCCACGAGCACAAGTCTTCGGCCGGAGTGATCGGGCATAACGTCGCCGGACCCAGAGGCAGGAGTCGGGAGCTGGACGACGGTTGAAGCCAGGTCATCGAACCGGAACCGGCGCGAGGCAGTGCCATCCTGGTGACCGTTCGACGTGCTCGCCATGGTCGCTCGAGGATTACAGATCGGTGCTTACCTACATTACATGATATGCTC
>JBAUOX010000363.1:0-8590 GCA_049579985.1 Isosphaeraceae bacterium
GCCTCGGCGTCCAATGCGATTGGCGATGCCTACAAGCTGATCCAATCGCGCCATGCCGACGTGATGATCACAGGGGGCAGCGAGGCCGCGATCACTCACATGGGACTGGGGGGCTTCGCGGCTATGCGAGCCCTCTCCACGCGCAACGACGACCCCAAACGCGCCAGCCGTCCCTTCGATCGCGACCGCGACGGGTTCGTGATGGGCGAGGGAGCCGGAATCCTGATCCTCGAGGCCGAAGAAACGGCCCGGGCCCGCGGCGCGCGGATCTATGCCGAAGTGCTCGGCTACGGCATGTCCGCCGACGGCTGGCACATCACGGCTCCCGACGATCAGGGCCGGGGCGCGGCCCGCGCCATGAAGCGCTGCCTCGCCGATGCCGGCCTTTCCCCGAACGTGGTCGACTACATCAACGCTCACGGAACCAGCACCCCCTTGGGCGACCTCGCCGAGACGATCGCCATGAAGTGCGTCTTCGATGGCCATGCTCCCCGGCTCCAGATCTCCAGCACGAAAAGCCAGCTTGGCCATCTCCTGGGCGCCTCCGGCGGCGTCGAGTTGATCATCTCCGCCCTGGCCATCCAGACCGGCATACTACCCCCGACAATCAATCTGGAAGAACCCGGCGCGGGATGCGATCTCGACTACATCCCCAACGTCGCCCGCGAGGCAAGGGTTAACTACGTGATGTCCAACAGCTTCGGCTTCGGCGGCCACAACGCCAGCCTGCTGATCGGCCGCTACTTCCCGAGCGGCCGAGCCTGATCGCGACTCTCTTCCTCTGCCCCTGCCCCCGGCTTGCCCGAGAATCCCGGGGCTTCCATCGACCCGGACCCGGCCGGCAATCGACGGTCGGCAGAATCACAGCTATCCAAATATCAGTCCGAGATGTTGGATAGCTGCAACCGATCGCGCCTGGGCAGAGCGTGGTGGCTCGGTCCGAAAACCTCGCGGGAGCGGCGCAGCAGCCAGTGACCACAGGGAACCAGGAGCGGCCGCACGAGCAGGGCGTCCACCGTGATTCCGACGACCAGGGCGAAGCCGAGCTGCCGCAGCGAGCTCAAAGGGCTGAACATGAACGACGCGAAGCTGCACGCCGTGATCGCCGCGGCCGAGCTGATCAGTCCACCGGTCTGACCGATCGCACGTACGATCCCGCCTCGGAACCCATGCCGGGCCGACTCCTCCTGCAGCCTGGTCATGAGGAAGACGTTGTAATCGACCCCGACGGCGACCAGAAGCACAAAAAGGAAGTAGGGAACCTTCCAGTCCAGTCCTTCCGCCCCCAGGGCCGTCACGAAGAGCAGGTGAGTCGCCCCCAGTGCGAAGGCATAGGTCAACACCATGGTCGCAACCAGGTTGAAGCAAGACCAGGGATCTCGCAGCGCGATCAACAAGACCAGGAACACACCGACTGGCACGATGAACCAGCTTTGAACCTGGTCGGCATGGGTCAGCGAGCGGACATCGGCCGACGCGGCGTTGACACCCGCGATCGAGGCCGTCACATGAACTCCGTCGTATTCGCCCAGATACTCCTTGAGTCGCCGCCGGAGGGTTTCCACCTGATCCATGGCCTGGTCCGAGAAAACGCGGTTTGCCTGGGTGATATCGATGCGGGCGTGGTGGCCGTCGGGCGTGATGTAGACGGCGAAGCTCTGCAAGAGCGCAGGATTCGCACGCACGGTCTCGGGCGTGATCAGCAGGCGATTGAGGACTCGACGGCCGACGGGATCGTCGAGGATTGCGGCAACCTCGTCATGGGCACGATCAGCGCCCCTGGCGATCTGGTCGGCCCCGTCGGCTGCCCGCGTCAGCTCGGCGAGCAGCCTCTCGGCTGGCCCCTCAGCTCGCGCAGGCCGAGGACGCGATTCGGCGGCCGGAGTCGACTGCGGATGGCCGGCACGCTGTACCGACGGGTCGGCGCTGCCGGGAGAAACCACCGAGCCGGAATTGCCGTTGGCAGCGGCCACCAGGTCGAAGGCCTTGCTTAACCCGGGCAGGTCCCAAGGCGGCGTGCCCTGCGTTATCAGCAGGGCGGTGGACGCGCCCTTGAGTCCGGATACCAGGGCTGAAGTTGAGGCCGAAGCCGCGGGTGGCACGGGTGCGGACGCCGCGGCTGCCTGATCCTTGGAGCTTGCGGGCCGCGGCACAGCCGCCCGGGATACGGAGCCGGTGAGATTCAGCCCCGTCTGCTGCTCGAGCCAGACCGCGGCGCGCAGCTTCGCGGCGCCCTCGATCAGCCCTTTGTTAAGCAGCCTTGCTCCCTCGGAGAGCTGGCGAAAGCCCTGATTGACCTCGCCAAGCCGCGACACCAGCCGAGCCCGGTTCAGCGGCTCGGGACTACCGAGCGGCTGGGTCGCCGAGCGAACCTCCGTGAGCCGGCGCTGATGCGCTAGGAGCCGGCTCACGTCGTCGATCAAGGTCAGCCCCTCCGATCGGCGGAGGTCCGTGTCCGACTCCAGCACGACCGTCAGCGGGGCCATCATCCCCGCATCGAATTTGGAGGCCACCAGCCGCAGGTTCTCACCGGATTCCGTGTGCCAGGGCATCTCCGAGAGCATGTCCATGACAAAATGGCTCCGCAATCCCACTGCGGCCAGCGGAACCAGCGCCAGCAGGGTCAAGCCCCAGCTCCGTAGCGGACGGGCCATGGCCGCTCGGCCGAGCCGATCCCACATTCCGCTGGAAGGCGTCATGAATTGCTGGAAAGACCGCGGGCGAAAGCGCGCCAGCAGCACCAGCAAAGCGGGTGTCAAGGTCAGCGTGGCGATCAGCGAAAGCGCCAGTCCCAGGGCTACGCTCGGGCCCGTGGTCGAGAAGAGCTTGAACTTGGTCGTGCCCATCAGCATCAAGCCGATGATGATCGTTCCCGCGCTGGTCGCCAGGGGCATGAACGACCGGTTGAGCGTCTGTTTCATCACGCCCGCCGGGTTGTCGGGATTGAAATGCTCGGCGAACCGCCAGGAGATGAAGAGACAGAAATCCGTTCCCGTGCCGAACAGGATCGCCACCAGGAACAACTCCACCAGGGGAGAGATCTCCCAGCCGGCTGTGCTCAGCCAGGCAAGCAACCCACGCGCGATGATCAGGCTGATGCCGATCGTGGCGAGCGGTACCATCGCCAGGAAAAACGACCGGTAAACCAAAAGCAAGACGATGAGCAACAACACAACCGTGGCGGCGGCCGCGCGGTCGAGCGAAGCCTGAACCTGGGCCATGTAGTCGCGGCCGATAACCGAGTCACCGGTCCAACGCAGCTCCAAGCCGGCGACTTCCGGCGTCTGACCCCTCAGCTCTTCAGCTCTTGATTGCATCCAGGCAATTGCCTTGTGAGCCGTCGGCGAGACGTATGAGGAATCGAGCGGAACGACCAGCAGGCTGACCGTCTTATCCTGGCTGACTAGCCGCTCGGCGATCTCAGGGCGAGACGTCGGCCCCAGAACCCGAAGCACGTCGCCGGGACGATCCGCCGACTCGAACCGCCGGGCCAGACTGATCGCGAACCGACGGTCGGAATCGGTCAGGCCCGCGGGTCGATGGAGGGCCAGGACGACCGTTGACTCGTAAGCCTGGTCCGGCCAGGCTCGCCTTACCAGCTCCGACGCGCGCCGGCTCTCCGATGCGTGCCCCAGCAGCTTCGATTGCCCCTCCGCCGCCAGCCTCGTCAAATTCGGAGAACCGAAGCCGACTGCCGTCGCAATGCCTACCCATGCCACAATGACCCAAGCCGGTCGACGACTCAGGACGGTGAGAAGTTTGTCCAGCGGCATGAAAACCGACTCCTGGTCGAGTCATCCCGCGCTCGTCAAATCCGTTCGATCAGACAATTCCTGCCTGGAACGCGAGGAAGATCGGTTGAGAAGTCGCCTGACTCAAGAAAAGAGCCGGCGAATCAAAGGACGGGCTGAACGGAAGGCCAATGCTTGACTTTACTTCTAGAGTATAACCACGAGATCTTCTCCAAATCAATGCAAAAACGCCCTCGACATCGCTCCGGACACGATCTCCGAAGTGATTCGTGGAGACTGAAAGCTTTGATGATGATGAGGGTTAAGTCAGGTTATCGCTCTCGGGAACATCCTCCCATGACGGCGAATCCACGCACTTACTCAATCGCGTCCATCCCGCAACGGAGCGGAACTCGCAACCGGACGATAGCCGTTACAAAAGTCAATGCGTTCGCCAATGCTGGGATGGGACGCCCGAAAGATTTTATGAATCAGCCCAGGGCGAGGATTGCCGAGGTTCTCTTGCTGGAGCTTGACAAATGCTGTCGCTCCCGAGTGGTTCGTGTGCGTCAGGTCGAGTGCGAATCGGTCGGCTTCGTGCTCCTGGTAACGGCTGTATGCCATGGCGGCGGGAGTGAGGAAAAGACTGGTCACTTGAATCAAGAGGAGAAGCAGGGGAACTGAAGCGACATCGGCAAGACTTTCAAAGCGCAGAACATGAGAGTAGCGGGCAACCAGCCAGCGACCGAGGCGATCGACCAGAAAGAGGCTTGTCAGGGTCAGGAACGACGAAAGCAGGATCGAGCGAACGACGTGGCCGAGGACGTAATGCCCCATCTCGTGGGCCATGACGACCAGCAGCTCTTTCTCCTCGAGGCGGGCAATCAGGGTATCCCAGAGAACGATCCGCTTGGAGCCAAGCACCCCCGTGACGTAGGCGTTGAGCGCCTTGGTGTCGATGCTCTTGTTGACTTCGAAGACCCGGCTGCCTTCGATTCCCGCGCGGCTGGCAAGATCCAGAATCGACTGCTCGAGTCCTTTGTTTTTCATGGACCCGAAATCGTTGAACAGGGGATCGATCCAGATCGGCTTGACCAGCAGAGTCGCGAACAGGAAGGGCACGGAAAGCAGAGACGTGTACAGCCACCACCGGCGCGGCGCCCGCGCCAGCAGCAGGTAGGGAACCCAGGCGAAGGCGAAGCCGACGATCATCTCGATGCCGACGCTCAGCAGGGAATCGGTCAGCCACTTGGCCAGGCCCTGGTTCGACAGGCCGTAGGCGTGCTGGCGAACAAAACCCACGTAATAATCCAGCGGAAAATTGATCAGGTAGACGATCGCCAGGTAGAGCACCACATACAGCCCGACCGTGGGAAACCAAAAGCGGCCCAACCTGCGGGCCAGGTTGCGGAGGACTGCGGAGAACCCGGTGAAGACGATCACGGCGGGCACGATCAGCCCCCAGCACACGTCGAAGGCCCAGAGCCACATCCCGCTGCGATAAAAGCGCAGCGCCTGCTCGCTGGGGATGGGAACCTCGACCGGACGCAGCTCGTCCGCTGTGATTTCGGTTACGGCTGAACCGGCGTCCGCGCGCGGCGCGGTTTGTCCTTCGTGTCCAGTGTTGTCTCGGGCTGCCTGTCCCCGGGCAGACCAGCCGCCGGCACGCGAGATCCCCATCACCAGAAGCAGGGAAGATAGCCAGAGATATCTTCGATCCATCGAAGCGAATCCTTTCAAACCCGAGGTCCCGAGGAAATCCGAGGAGCACCGCGGGACCCGTAGCTAAGTGATCTGGTGCGGCGCTTGCGCGACGATCGCGGGGTTCGATTCCTCTTCGCCGAAGATGCGCAGGGAAAAATAGCCGACAGCCGCCGCCAGGGCCGCGCTCAAGGCTCCGAGGATGTAGGTGGCGTAGCGGAAAAGGTTGAGCCTGCGCAGGACCTCGGCACCCTTCTGGCCGTCAGCGGCCTCGGCGATCTCGGTCTTCTCGTCCAGCTCGCGCTGGAGCTTCACCTGCGTTTTTTCCAGGTCGGCGATCCGGTCGCGGAGCTCGGGCGCCTGCTTGGCGTCGGTTTCATACTGGGCGAGTGTCTTGTTGGCAGTCTCGAGATCCGCTGCAAGCTTGGCGGCCATGGACTCGAGTTCCTTGGTCCGGATGCCGAGAGTCTCGTTGATGGATTGTTGGGCCGCGAGCTGTCGCCGCGCCTCGTCGCGGGCCTTGGCCGCCCGCTCGTACCGCTCGGCGAACTGCGTCGGGTTCTCTGTCCCGGCCTTGTCCAGGAGTGAATCGATGGTCAGCCGTTGACTGCCGGCGACCTGATCGACCGAGTGGGCTAGAGCCTTGAGCGAATCGCCCTGATCCTGGATCCGGCCGTGGAGCTGGTACAGCCAGAGTGCGGCAGCCACGCCGAGCACGCCCAGGAACGATCCGAGCATGCCGAAGACCATGGCCGTCTGAACCCGGTCGGCGGGGGAACTGACATACTGTGGGGATGAAGGTCGATTGAGCATCTTGAGGAGCTCCGCCTCGAGGCGTGGAGACAGGGCCGCGCCTCCATGGCCCGGGGGGCTGGGAAAGTTTTCCAGGTCGTTGACCAGCTTCGCGAGGGCGATCCGGTCGCCGCGCTCGGCGGTGAGATAATATCCCTCCACCTGCGCGAGATTCCGGTCTCGCCACCGGAAGAAGCCGCGGGTCTGCTGCACGGGATCGACGACGTAAGCCACCTGCAAAGTCTGCGCGAAGAAATGCTGATGAATGAAAATGTCGTGGTGCGAAAGAAAGATGCCGAAGCTGGGATGCGTGTGGTACCAGCCGACGATGTCGAGATCGGGGAAAAGCCGGTCGCGCTCGCGGGTGATCTCTTCCCAGGAATCGTGTGTGTAGGTAAAGCTCGCCTGGGTGTTGGCGTAGTGCTTGGCCTCGAGCGATTGCGTGATCCAGACAAACGGTGTGCCGGCGGCCTCGTCAAGGCATTCCTTGCCCAGCAAGATCCCCCCCAGCTCGACGGACGTGTCAACAAGCGCGTGCCGCTCGATGGCATCGGCCGCGCGGTAATCGACGAAGATCGGTAGGTCCGCCTGCGCCGGTACCTGATAGGACAGGCATGCGTACCGCATGTCGCGGTCTGGCCGGAGCAACCGCACAGGCTCGCGGTACTTGATCTCCTCGAAGACCATCTCGTTGCCGCTCACCGGCCCAGCCCCCATCCCGTGGAGCGGCCGCCCCGGTCACCGGCCAGAAGGAAGAATCGGCAACCCGCAGAACCATCCACCCGGACGATATCGTAAGCGGGCACACCGACGGCCGCCAGCGTCCGGCCCGACAGTGGTGAATCTTCATCCACCGCGCTGATCAACTCGGGACGACCGAGCTCGCGGCAGCTCGGGCAGGCGGCCTCTGCTTGCCGCACCTTCGTGCGGGGCCGCATGATCTCCTCACGCCAGTCGCAGCGGGGACAGTGGACGCTCACGACCAGCTCGCGGTCCAGGGCCAGGCTGAGCGGTCGTTCCAGCTCATTGCGGGCCGCGTCCAGAAGTTCGGCCACCGTGCTGTCCTTGCCCAGCGAAAGCTCCACCGGCCGGGGATACGTCTCGTGGCTCAGGCAGTTCTCGCGGAAGGGCAGCCGGGTCGTGTAGAACTGGTTGGCGACGCCGTTGAAGACCATGGCCGTGCCTGCCGCGACCGGCATTCCGTGCAGCAGCTTGAGCGCTTCCTGGACCTGCAAGGCCGCCATCATCGAAGCGATCGTGGGGGCGGTGGGAACCTTGCCGGCCAGAATCTCGTCGCGTTTCAGCAACGGGCAGCTATAACGCAGGTTGAGAAGCTGATAGTCGCGCTCGGTCATCGCACATTCATAGCAGGCCGAATCGGGCGGTACGAAGACCTTGACGACCCCCTGAATCTCCTGAATGCCCGCATCGATCCAGGGAGTGCCGACCTTCCAGCACTGGCGGTTCACCCAGAGCCGGGCCTCGCGGTTGTCAAGGCAGCCGATGACCAGGTCAACGTCGGCGAACAGCCCCAGCCCCAGGTCGGTGAGGACGTCGCCGTGCATCGGCACGACGGCGATCTCGGGGTTTAGCTCCCGCGCCCGCCAAGCGGCCACCTCTGCCTTGGGCCGGCCCGCATCCTCGAACCGAAACAATACCGACCGCGACAGGTTCGAGGCTTCGATCAAGTCGATGTCGATCAGGTAGGTGGTGCCGACGCCGAGAAGGGCCAGGTTCTTGATCACCTCGTTTCCCAGGGCGCCCGCCCCGACAACCAGCACGCTCGCCGCAACGAGCCGCTCTTGCCGCCACCAGGAGATCAGGCGGAGACGGCCATAGCGATCGTCGTCGTCGATTCGCAGCGGTGAAGGGTCCGTGGAAGCGGCGGCCCCACCTCCAGCCGGGCCCAGGGACGCGCGGTCGATGCCGCTCGGTGCAGCGTGCGGCTGGCCGCGGATCGAAAAGGGTGATTGATCCATCGCCTCGGCTCCCGCCACGACCCGCCCGGTCGCTTTTATTCGATGAAAACAATCTCGTCGTCGGCCTCAGACCGCCGCGCCGGCCGGACCGGAACATCGGTTGTCGCTTCGAGAATGACAACTCCGTCTCGCTCATTCTCACCCAGATAGCCGTTCGCCTGACCGATCGGCGTGTTGAGGACGACATTGCCTGGCTCATTCTCCCCATTCGGTGCGACCGACGAAGCGTCGATGGGCGTTGTCGAGGGCTCTGGGCCGGCCGCTGTCGTGGGCTCTGGGCCGACCAGCGTCGCGCCCAGATCCGGCTGCGGCGCCGACCCTTCCCCGATCGCTCTGGCATAACGTACCATGAACTGACGAACCCGGCCCACCGGGGAGCGACTGTTC
>JBAUOX010000364.1:0-1563 GCA_049579985.1 Isosphaeraceae bacterium
CTTTCGTGATGGGTGCACTTCGCACAGAACTCCGGCGAAAGTTGCCCATGTTCTGAACCTGCCATCGTTACCTCGCTCAGTTGGTTGTTAACTCCTAACGCCGGATTGGGGGACCGGGACTGGGCTAGTTCGACGGCCGTGGAACGGTAACGCGGATTGGCAGCGTCAAACAGTCCCCTGCGGCGATTGAACAGCAGCCGGCTTGGAACGCTCCCCCTTCCACGCTCTGTTCGACTTGAGCGCACACCAGGTCGCAAGCACCAGGAGGATGAGTCCCGGTCCCGCTTCCCATCCGTTCGGCTGGGAGTTTGTGTAGGTGTAGCAAGTCTCTTCCGGGTTGTAGGGCGAACCGCCCCCGCACTGATAGGGGGTTGCCGTCATCACCGTCTGCTGTGAGCCCCCGAACGAGAACAGCCCCATGACCAGCACGATGGCGAACAACACAGCCCACTTCGTGCTATGCTTCATCGTTCACCTCCGAGCGTCCCCCTCACGCCTCCAACGAAGAGACTGGCGTAGCTGGTATTTGGGCCTATCGCCCGATATTCCGTCTTATACATGAGTCGAATAGAGCGCCTTTTATTCGGTCACCGCGGCGAAGCCCTCGCATGACCCGGTCCTTCGTCACGAAGGTACATCAGAGCAAGCAAGCGTCGCCTTCGCTGAGAAGCACTATTCCCGAGACGGTGGCGACGATCCTCAACATTCAGCGCGGAGATTCTCTAGTCTGGACAGCCGATCCAGAGACTCGTCGGGTCACTGTCACAAAGCTTACGGGGCGCCCCCGATAGTCCGCGGAGTAGAGACGTCGATTCGACGGTCGAAGCCTGCCGGTACTCCTTAGACCTGCTGTTGAAGGGCGATAGACTCGGCGTAACAGGCAGTTCCTAGAAGGCAGTAATGGCCATGTCCCGTCAACGATTCTGGGGTTCGGTGGTCGAGGACTTCGTCCGGCACAAGGACTGGAAGTACGCTTTCAGACCGGATGGGAGGGCGGTCCGCAGGCATGTCCTCGTCCGGAAGAAGAACATGGTCGGGCTCGAGAAGGAGGCGAACCGGGTTGAGGATGCACGGATTCTCGGGCTGAAGGCGGTCGGGGGCCGCGCGAAGAATTACTCCGATGTCGCCGGGCGGCTGCTTTCCATGGGAAGGGCTGATGCGAGAAGGCTCGGGATACCGTGGGCGACGGTGACGAGATTGAAACGGAGGGTGCGGGCGGGCTTGCTAATCAAGGATGGGCATGGAGGCAGAGCCCTCACCCGACTAATCCGCTCTCCAACTTCAAATCCCGCCCTTGAAAGGTAGTCCCGACAATTGAGAATCCCACTGAGAACACGCGAACCCAGCATAGGGTTCTTGACTTCCGCTCAGTTCCCGTGTTGGGCCAGACATGAGTGGAAGCGAGCTCAAGGACGAGAATGCTCGCTTGGCCCGCGCAGTTTCCGAGGTTGAGCTCGGAAGTTTGTTACCCTTACTTTCCGCATTTGCGTGGTGGAATGGGTCGCCAAGATCATTCCCCCAAACCTTCCATATTGTCCAAGACTTCGCAACCTTGTCGAGCGG
>JBAUOX010000365.1:0-5189 GCA_049579985.1 Isosphaeraceae bacterium
GGGCGGATCGGCTCTCGTGGCATGTGGGGCGAGGGCCGCCTGCCCAGAGGAAGGGACCAGAACATGGCCAAGAAAGAAAAGCCATCGACGCAAGACGAGCAAAATAGGGTGGAGAGTGGAGGAACGACCTCCCAACCGACGCCCTCCCTGACGAAAGAACTCCTGGAGTTGAAACTCTCTGAAGGACAGTGCCGCACTATCCTCAAATACGCCGAGTTGCCCGCTCATCTGTCCGAGCGATTGGCAGCAAATAGCACCGTGGCAAAGAGAACGCAGTTCACACTCGATGAACTGGATGAACTTCTCGATCACCTCGAAACGTCGGTGTATCGTGCGAAGGGGAACGAAAAGCAGAAGGTCTTGCGTATCGTTGAGAAGGTGTCCGAACTACTTGGCAGCACTATCGACCCTGACGAGATCTCCGAACAGCGGCTTCCGAAAAAGATGAACACCGTTTTTCAGATCAAAGTGACCTTGATGGGTATTGCCCCTTTAATTTGGAGACGTATACAAACGAAAGACTGCACCCTGGTCGAGCTTCATGATCTTCTCCAGGTCACGATGGGCTGGGAGTTCGAGCATCTCTATCGCTTCATCATCGGCGGTGTAAAATATGCGGACCTGGAAATGGCGAGCCAGGAGGACGTTCAGGATGCCTGCGATACCAATTTGAGCGAAATTCTCCCGGCGCAGAACCGCCGGCCTCGGTTCCATTACGAGTACGACTTTGGGGATCAATGGATGCATCAACTGGTCGTAGAGGAACGGTTCCTGCCCGAACAGGGAGTGAAGTATCCCATTTGCGTGGCAGGCCAGAGAGCGTGTCCGCCAGAAGACTGTGGCGGTCCCTGGGGATACCCTGACTTCGTCGAGGCGATCAGTAACCCCGACCATCGAAGACACGAAGAGATGCTGGAATGGGTCGGCGGCGAATTCGATCCAGAGAGATTCGATCTGGAGTCAGTGAACAAGCAACTTCGGCGCATGCGGATAAGAAAGTCCTGATCTCGCCCTCACGCCTGTTGGAATTGAAGTAGCCAACAACGAATACGAAGGATCAGGAACTGACACTGCTTGTCTCGTCCAGGAGCCGCTTATGACCTCGACCACGTTGAGAACCTTGGTGCGACACGAGGGCGAGGCGCCCCGAGAGTGGAGCACTTGCGGCTGGCGTGACCGACTGATCAGTCGGGAGGACACGGGGGTCGCCGCCTGGGCGCATGCCGTGGACATCGACGGTGCTCGGGAGCACTACCACAAACGCTCGGCCGAATTATACTACGTCCTGGAGGGAGAAGGGCGTGTCGTGCTCGATGGCGTCGAGCAGGTAGTCTGCAAGGGCTCGCTGGTTCACATCCCTCCCGGCGTCGTCCACGGAGCGAAGGGCCGCATGCGAGTGCTTGTCGTGGGCATCCCCGATATTGCCGACGACGATTTCTTTTTCCCCGAAGAGCGAGGTGCCCGATGGGCGTGTGGAGAATCTTGGTGACGAGCCGGTAAGATCGACGATCGGCCTCATGGGAATCTACTCCCGCCTGATCTTCCCCCGGCTGTGCGATTGGGCCATGCGGAATCCCCGCATGGTTCGCCTCCGCTTGGAGGCTCTCTCCGAGGTGGACGGGGAGATCCTGGAGATCGGCTTCGGGACCGGGCTGAACCTGGAGCACTACCCGGATCGGGTTCGCCGCCTCACGGCGGTCGATCCCGGCGTCGGGATGTCACGCCTGGCACGGCAACGGATCGAGCGGGGTCGCATTGATGTGGACCTCCGAGTGCAGACCGCCGAGGAACTGCCGTTCGAGGACGGGCGGTTCGACTGCGTGGTGAGCGCCTGGACGCTGTGCAGCATCCGGGATGCCGGACGGGCTATCGGAGAGATCGGCCGGGTACTCAAGCCCGGTGGGCGATTCCTCTTCCTGGAACACGGGCTGGGGGACGACCCCGGAGTTCAGCGGTGGCAGCACCGCCTCACGCCGCTCCAGCGGCGACTGGCCGATGGGTGCAGCCTGGATGTGGATATCGAAGCCTTGATCCGAAGGGGAGCGTGGCATGAGGTTCGGGTTGAGCGGTTCTTGCTGGAAGGTACGCCGAGGATCGTCGGCTCGATGTACCGGGGGGTGGCGGTGAAGTGAAGGCCCGGAACAGCACGGCGGGAGCCCGATCGCCATCCCACGGGAGGACATACTCTTCGAGGATGGCATGGAGGATCAGGGGGACGTTCAGTGTCAGATTACGAGACGCTGTCCACCCGGACGAGGGCCGAACCGCGAGACCGGGCTGCTGAGATGCTCGTCCTCAGGCTCAAGCCCGAAGACGTGATGCAGGGCGTGAAAACGACCGAAACAACCCTTGCTAAGGGAGCGGTGATCATCCTCAACGTAACCGTCGAGTTCGGTAATCTCTCGCTCTGCTGCGATGCTCTGATGAGAGTCAAGGGTGATTCCCGTCTGGGGGGCTTGCACTACGCACCCCTGATGGTGTATGAGGGCGTGAAGATACCCCCCGAGCACAAGAGGGGCCTTCAGACGCAGGCCGACCTGCTGATCCGATCCGTGAAGAGGGGTCGGAAGGTCGTCATCCCGAACGGCAGCCATGCCCCGTACATGAGCGACCCGGCGGCGTTCCACACCGAACTGTTGGCGTTTCTCTCGGAGTTGTCTCGATGATACCGGAGTCGCCGTCATGAGGCTCGTGGCCTCCACGCCCAGCTCGAAGCCGGCGCCCGAGGCTATCCGGGGCCGCCTCGCCGTCATCTCCCAGGATGATCTGCGGGAGGTCGTCGAACGGATCAGCGTCCCTCGTCCCACCGGGACGCCCGAAAACGAGGCCGTCCGCCGGTCCATCATCGAGTTGTTCTCGGGCACGGAGGCCGGTCGTCTCGGCGTCGAGGTGGACGAGGCCGGTAACGTGGTCGTGGGCGACCCCCAGCGGGCCAAGATCCTGATCGGGGCGCACTACGACTCGATCCCCGGCACGCCGGGGGCCGACGACAACGCCAGCGGCGTGTCCGCCCTCCTCGCCACTGCCCGAGCGATCGGCCCCGAGGAGGGAGTCTGCTACGTCGCCTTCGACGGCGAGGAATGCGGCTTCGTAGGCAGCCGGGCGCTGGTCGCCGGGCTCGGGCGGCATCGCCCGGAGCAGGTCCACGTCCTGGAGATGGTCGGCTATGCCGGCAGGGAGCCGGGCTCGCAGCGCAACCCCGTCCCGGTTATCCAGGCCCCCACCGTCGGTGATTTCCTTGGGCTGGTCGGCACGTACGGGTCTCGGCGGCTCCTGGATCATGTCCTGGCCACGGCCGATGGGCACGCCGTCCCGGTCCAGGGCCTCTTCCTGCCGGACGTGCCGCTGGAGATGATCGGGCGGATCTCACACCACCTGCTCCGTAGCGACCATGTTCCGTTCTGGGAAGCAGGCGTCCCGGCTCTGATGTGGACCGACACGGCCGAATTCCGCAACCCGCACTACCACCGGCCCACCGACACGCCGGAGACGCTCGACTACGAGTTCCTGGCCGGGGTCGCGAGGCTCCTGGTCCATGCGGTGCTATCCGAGTTCAGGGCCGATCGACGCTGACGACCAGCCCGAATCGTTGTGGGTCCGATCGAGTCTCGTACCGGGGGAAATCATGGCGTCCATCGAGAAAGCGTTGCAGATCGCCGCCCGAGCCCACGAGGGGCAGAGGGACAAGGACGGCCAGCCCTACATCCTCCACCCGCTCCGGGTCATGAACGCCGTGGAGGGTGAACCGGCGAAGGTCGTGGCCGTCCTCCATGACGTGATCGAGGATACTTCGGTCACGGCTGAGGATCTGCGGCGAGAAGGTTTCGACGAGGCTGTCCTCGCAGCCGTGCAGAGCCTGACCCACCGCAAGGGCGAGCCCTACGCCGATTACGTCGTCCGGTGCAAGGGCGACGAGATCGCCCGGCAGGTCAAGCTAGCCGACCTGGAGGACAACGCCCGGCCCTCACGGGCGCTGCTGCGGCCCGACCGGATCGAGCCGGACATGGCCCGCCAGCGGAAGTATCTCCTGGCCTACAAGTTCCTGACCGATATGTTAGGCGAGGAGCAATACCGGAGGGCGATGGTGGGGGAGGACTGATCCGTGCGGGGCTATTACCCCGGCAAGGAAGATAGGGGGTAGGGAGGTGGACCCGTCGTGTCGACTTCGTGATTAAGGGCCAGAGACGACAGTCGGAACGATGGAGACCGCGCAAGTGGTTCTGTGTGTTGATTCCGCAATCCAAAATCCAAAATCCGCAATCAAGGATTTGCTCATGCGTCGGGTGGTCGTTGTCGGCTCGAGCAATACGGATATGACCGTGCGCGTGCCCGTGCTTCCGGCGGCCGGGCAGACCGTGCTGGGAGACTCGTTCGCGACCACGCCCGGTGGCAAGGGCGCCAATCAAGCCGTGGCGGCCCGTCGAGCCGGCGCGGAGGTCGCGTTCGTCGCCGCGGTCGGCGATGATGACCTGGGACGGCAGGCGGTTGAGCGTTACCGGCGAGAAGGAATCAACGTCGATCACGTTCGGACCGTCGAGGACGTTTCCTCCGGTGTTGCTCTGATCTTCGTATCGCAAGATGGGGAAAACATGATTGGCGTGGCGTCAGGCGCCAATCAACGGCTCAACCCCACCGACATCGACCGGCTTCCCGACTTGCTCTTCCGTTCCGGCGACATCTTGCTGGCGGGGCTCGAGATTCCGATTCCGACTGCGATCCGGGCAATGCGGCGCGGGAAAACGAGCGGCATGACCGTGATCCTGAACCCGGCGCCCGCTCCCTCGCTCACGGCGCAAGAAGTCGCCGTGCTGCTCTCGGTGGCTGACATCATCACGCCCAATCGCGTCGAGGCGATCATGCTGGCGGGGATCCGGCAGGGAGAAAGGCCCGAACCCGCGTCGTGTGCCCGGCGATTGCTCGAGCTGGGACCCAGGGCAGTCGTGATCACGCTCGGGGCGGAAGGTTGCCTGGTCGCTCAGGGCGAGGAGATTCACCACGTCCCGTCACCACGTGTCGAGGCCGTTGATACCGTTGGGGCCGGCGACGCCTTCAACGGGGCTCTGGCCGTCGCTCTTGCAGAGAGCCTCCCGCTTGCCGAAGCCGCGGGTTGGGCCGCCAGGGCAGCCGCACTTGCCGTGACCAGGCCGGGCGCTCAGTCGGCCCTGCCGTTCCGCGAGCAAATTGACCAG
>JBAUOX010000366.1:0-4407 GCA_049579985.1 Isosphaeraceae bacterium
TCGAGGATCAGGTCCCAGCCGATGATCCAGGCGATCAGCTCACCGAGCGTGGCGTAAGCGTACGTGTAGGCACTGCCGGCCACCGGGACCATGCTGGCCAGCTCTGAATAGCAGAGCGCCGCGAACCCACAGCCAACCGCGGCCAGAACGAAAGAGAGCATGATCGAGGGGCCGGCGATGTCACGGGCGACGATGCCCGTGGACACGTACAGACCGGTCCCGATTGTCGCGCCGATGCCCAGGGACATGAGCGCAAACGGCCCCAGCCGGCGATGCAGCCGCTCTCCCGAGTTCATCTCTTCGATCAGGTGGGAGACCGGCTTTCGCTGGAGCCAGGGTAAAGACAACCATTGCATCCCGTTGATCCTGTTGGGCTCCCAGGCCGCGCGCGCTCGATTGTCGTGGGGACGGGCGTTGCGGCCTCCCCCTCCCTTATGGATAGCCATGCGGGCTGCGTCGTCTCCCGCGGCGGCCCATCAAGCGGAAGACGCCACAGTACGACATTTCTCCAGGCGAGGTAAAGGCACCCGCGCGCGACCCAATGAGGAAAGGACAGTGCCATCGCACGCCGGTCATCCGGGTCTTTCATCTCACCCGGAACACGGATTGCCTATAGTGAATCTTGGCCCGTGGCGCCGGCTCTCCTCAAGGTGAAGCACAGGATGGCCCAAGTCGCGACCTTGGATGGCTGATGCGTCGATCTCGCGGAGAGTTGCAGCGATGGCGTGCCGTGCGATCTTGGCGATCCACCTGGGACTGTACCTCACTTCGGCCATCGTTTGCGGCCAGGTCGCCGGGACGAGTGAGCCCGCTGACAGCGGAGCTCACTCGCAGGTGGACGGGGAAGCGAAGAGTCCGGATCTGGGCGAGGTAACCAGGCTCATCATGGAGGGCACGAATCGGTTCCGCAAGCAAGAAGGCCGGGGCGAGCTCAAGAGCCGGCAGCAGCTTGTGGCAACCGCCCGCGACTTCGCCGACTTCCTGGTGCGGACGGACAAGTTCAGCCACGATGCCGACGGAAACGAACCGATCGAGCGGGCCAAGAAGCACGATTACGCCCCCTGCATCATCGCCGAGAACATCGCCTACGAATACAGCTCGGCCGGCTTCGAGATAGTAGACCTCGCCCGTCGGTTCATCGAGGGTTGGAAGAAGTCGCCGGGGCACCGCGAGAACATGCTTGATCCGGACGTCCTCGAAGCGGGGATGGCGGTCGCACAGAGCAAAGAATCCAGCAAGTATTACGCCGTGCAGGTCTTCGGCCGGCCCAGGTCGGCGGCGATCGAGTTTTCCGTCGCGAACGAATCGGACGCCAAGATCGAATACCGGCTCGGTGACGAAGGCCTTTCGCTCGAACCGTGGGTTACCCGCACCCACCAGCAGTGCCGGGCGAGCACGCTGAAATTTGCCTGGACAGAAGCTGAGGGAAAGCCTGAAAGCTTTCACCCTGGACAGGGAGACCGGTTTATCGTCACAAAAGAGCAGGGGAAGTTTCGGGTGAGCAGGCAGCCGCCGGCGAAGGAATGACCGGCTCATTTCCGCGACGGTGATGAGACTCAGAGAGCTGGCGATCCGGGTTTGCCGACCTGGTCGCCGACCCCCTCGCTCAGCCCGAGCGCTCCGAAAGGAAGCGGCACGACCATAAAGAGATCCCCGCCAGGCGCAGCGGCGGGGGTCCGAATCGACCACGCTTTGGAGGAGAGGCTCCGGCGCAGGCGACGACCCAGTGTGAGTGCTCGTTACGTTTCGCGTTCCCCGCGACTCACGGTTTCAGTCGATCGGCGATATCTTTGATGATTTGCTGGAGCTCGTCGTTTTTCAGCGACTCGTCGATCCGCTTGCGGGCGCGCGGCGTGAGGCTCCATCCCAGCGGGGCCTCTTCGGTGCAGATCAGCACGAACTTCTCGAAGAACGGGGGATCCTTGTCCTTCGTCTCCTTAGCGAAGTAGGCTTGGAGCCTGGTGACCTGCGCGTCATTGTTGCCGATCATCGCGGCCTTGCGGGCCGTCGTGTAGGTCTCGAAGGGCGTTGTCAGCACTTCGAGGCCCCGGGCGTCAGGATGAGTGAGAGGATCGCAAAGCCCCTGGGCGCCCGCAATGAGGCTTTCCCACCAGGTCTTCTCCGCGGCACCTGCCTTCGCCTGCCCGTCTGATTTCCTGCCGGGGTTCCTTTCGACCTCTTGCTTCAGCTTCTCAGTGTAGGCCCGGATCTCGATCAGCGTGACGCCGCCGGTTTCCTCCACGAGCCATTCCCGGTTGCGCTCGATCCAGGCGGCGGCCAGCTCAACTCCGTAGTTCTCCAGGTAGCCGGCGTCGGCGGCGCGGATCCTGGGGCTTTTCACGGGCAGCGGCAGGACCGGGGTGATGATGGGAAATGCGGCATTCATCCGGATCGCTGTGCTCAGCCGCAGGCTTTCGACGACCTTCTGCCGGGCGATCTGAGCTCCGCTCCGGCGGATATCGGCCCGGTCGGGGAAGAGCGTGAAGAACTGGATGCTGTTGCAGAGGGTTCCCTGATCGCTGCTGCGGAAGTCCAGATTGCTGATCAAGAGCCGCCGGCCCAGTTCGACGATCGTCGGTGTGACGACCAGCGAGGGCCGCCAACCGGCGCGTTCGCCCGCAGCCAGCTCGGCGAACGAGTGGGACAGTCTGCCCTTGAGGCTCGTCCCCACGCATATGCTCTCCCACTGCTCTTCCAGCGTCCGGCCTCGGTCCTGGATATCCCCGTCCTTCTTGAAGTACGGGGGCATCAGTTCCTTGGTACAAAAGGTCGAGGGCAGGTCGCGAAAGACCATCTGTCGAACGACGGGTGTCAGGAAGTCGCAATTCTTCCAGACTCCCTTCAGGTCTCTCAACCGATCCTCCGGCTTCGGCTGGTTGGGTTGGTCCGGCGCCTCGAGGCTCGCCACGTAGAGCCCCGCCCCCAGCATGCCGCCCGACGAGCCGGTGACGAGCCTGAGGTGCGAGGGAAATTTAGGGACTTTCTCCTCGAGCTCCGCCAGGCAGAGCGTGGTCCAGTAGGCCGCGGCGATTCCCCCGCCGCTGGTACAAACGACCACGAGCTGGGGCTTCTCCACGCCACAGTCATTCCACCGCTGGAGCCAGGCCTTGAGGGCCTTAATATCCCGCACCAGGGGCTGGGTCTGCTCAACCCCGCCGCTCAGCTTGTCCGGCGCGGTCGGCGCGGGAGGGTCTGGGGTATGGAGGGGGGGGGGCTTCGGTGGCTCGGGTTTCTTCTGTTCTGCTGTCGCTATCGGCACTCCCGGCACCTTCGCGTCTTGCCCGGCACCGGTTCTGGGCGTCTCGCCGGCCTGGTAGCGGACCGGCCGGACCCGCGACCGGCCCGAGGCAGGGGCCTCCCCGGGATTATCCACCGCGCCCTGGATGGGAACGCGGCCCGACCGCCCTGGCCGGCGGGTCTGCCGTCCCGCACCGTCCCGCACGGCCTCTCTGTAGAGGAGCCAGGCGCGCTGGAAATCGGCGGTGGCGGCCGGGTCGACGGGCTTGGCCTTGCTCCGGGCGACGGCCCGATTGAATACCGCGATCGCCGCTGCCCCCGGGTCTTGCTTTTCCGCTTCGGCGAAGGCCTTGAGGGCCTCGTCAAGCCGGCCGGCCTTGCCCTCGGCGATCCCTCGCGCCATCGCGGCGGCCGCCTTCGAGTCGCCCGCAAGCGCGACCCAGGCGTCGTCTGTCGGGCTACCCGCGGCCAGGCTGCGGAAATGCTGGCGAACCAGCCGCGAGGCCGCCAGGAGGTCGTCCTCCGCCCCGGCACTGTCGTCCGCCAGGCCATGGGCGAGTCCCAGACCAAGCAGGGCGCGGAGATGGTCCGGGTGGCCATCTGGGTGGCCTTTGCGGATGATCCTGACGGCCTTCTCGAACGTCTCGACGGCCTCCTTGTAGCGTCGCACGCCGATCAGCGCGTCGCCGAAGGCCCAGATCGCCAGGCCAAGCTGGTCCCCATCGGCCTCCGCCGCCCTGCGATAGTATTCGATCGCCTCGGCCGGCCAGCCCGTAGTCTCCAGCATGACTCCCAGGTGGTAGTTGTAGACCGCGTTTTTGGGGTCCAGCTTGGCCGCTTGCCGGAACGATTTAGCGGCGTCATCGTACCTTCCCAGGGACCACTGGACCTTGCCCAGCTCGTTGAAGGCCCGGTCGTTCTTGTGATCGTTCCGGGTCGCGCGTTCAAAGACGCAGGCCGCCTCAGGGAGCTTATTGGCCCTGACCAGCGCCGCGCCCAAGGCCAGGATCGCAAGGCCAGGCTTGTCCCCATCGGCCTCCGCGGCCCTGCGATAGTATTCGATCGCCTTGGCCGGCTTGCCCGTAGTAGCCAGCATGACTCCCAGGTGGTAGTTGTAGACCGCGCTTTCGGGTTTCAGCTCGGCCGCTTGCCGGAACGATTTAGCGGCGT
>JBAUOX010000367.1:0-13679 GCA_049579985.1 Isosphaeraceae bacterium
CTTCGCCCTGGGCAACTCGGCCATGTTCTATGGCGCGGTGCTCCTCTGCCAGTACCTGGGCAGCACCGCGGTGCTCGTCCCATCGCTGGCCGCCTGGCTGCCGCTCTTCATTTTCGCAATGCTCGCCACCTGGCGGTGGGACCGGATCCGGACGTGAGCGGGAGTTCGTGGTCCCGGGCAGGAGGCAGACTCACCAACAGACATCTTCAGCTCAGTGTTCCACCTGCGCCACGATGGCGAAGTCGAGCCGCACGCAGGTCTCGTCGGTGGACATGGCGAGTTCCTGGATCCGCACCTGCTGCAAGACGGCCGCGCCGGCGAAGCGGCTGAAGGGGCGGATCAGCTCCTGGCGGGTCAGCAGCTCGCGGATCTTGTCGCGGATGGTCTGGCCGTCGGGCTTGAACGTGGTCTCGGCCCAGTCGGGGATGTTCAGGATGTTGGGCACACCGGGGATGATCTCGTAACAGATTGCCACCTCCGGCAATGGCGCGCCGGGGTTGTCGAGGCGGAAGCGGATCAGGCCCGGAACGTCCACCTTGCCGCTGATCGCGGCGATCCTCTTCCAGCCGAGTACCGGTAGGTGCTGGTGCAGCTCGACGCGATACTTCGGCTGCGCCTTGAAGTGGATCTCGTTGCCTTCGTAATTGAGCTCGACCCCGCGGAGGTTGGAGACCAGGCCGGTGATCCGCTGGCCGAGGCCGAACTCCATCGCCGGAAACGCGAACCGCTCGGGCATCATCCGGCGGGTCAGCTCCGTGCAGTCTTCCCTGGGGATCGCCACCTGGATTCGCGGCACGTCAAGGTGCAACTGGCCGCCGGCGATGGTGACTCGGGCGTCCTGGATTGACACCGTGACCCGGGCTGTGAGCCCCTCGATGGCTGCCATGAGTCTCTCCCGCGGAAGATGCCGCGATCCACGAGCGGAGCGATCGGATTCGGGCTCCGTCAGCCTCGCGACATGTTCCAGATCAGCCAGATGCTGAGAACCATACCGCAGGCGAACCCCGAGTAGGCCAGCGACGTCGCGCCGCCCCGTAACACCAGGGACGAGGCGACGAGCAGGCCGGCGATCACGATGCCGATGGCCAGAGTGTTGCTGGCCCGAGTCAATTGACGCACCAGGCGTTCGAAGCCCTGGAGGTCGAAACGAACATTCAGCTCCCCGCGCTTGATGGAATCGAGCGACTGGCTGAGCAGGTCGGGCAAGAGCGTGCCGATCCGCTGAAGGTTCTCCACGGTCTGCGTGGACTGCTTGAGCAGACGGTAGGGATGGAACCGGCGCAGCGAGAACTCGCGGAGAAACGGCTCGAGCTGGCGCGCGATGTCGAAGTGGGGGTCCAGATGGCGGCCCACGCTCTCGATGGTCACCAGGGAACGGATCAAGAGCACAAGGTCCGGGGGAATATGAAGCTGGTGCGTCCGGATGAACGCGATCAGCTCGCGGAGCAGGAGACCGAGGTTGATCCGGTCGAGCGTCAGCTCGGAATAGGTGTGAACCAGCTCGCTGACGTCGCGGCGGAGGGCCTTGGGATCGACCTGCTCGCCGCGAACGTCGAGCGCCTCGAGGGCGCCGAGAACGCGATCGGGGTCCTGGGCGATCAGCCCGGCCAGAAGATCGGCGATCCGCTCGCGCGTCCTGATGTCGAGCTGCCCGAACATGCCGTAGTCCAGCGGCGCGACGACCCCGCCTGCGAGGACGCGGAGGTTCCCCGGGTGGGGATCGGCGTGGAAGAAGCCGAACTGGAAGATCTGGCGAAGCAGGATCCGGGCCCCGGTCACGGCCACCTCCGCGGGGTCGGCGCCCAGCGCTCGGATCCCCTCGAGGTCGTCCACGCCGACTCCGTCGATGAACTCCATTGCGATCACGCGGGGCGTGGAAAAGGCCTCGATGGCGTACGGAATGTGTGCCGTGGGAACGCCGGCAAACTGGCTCTGGCACCGCTGCATGGTGCGGCGCTCGATCGTGAAGTCGAGCTCGCGTTTGAGGCTGCGCTCGAACTCCCGGGCCAGTGCCAGGGGCTGGTACGGAGCCAGGAAGGGAAGCCGCCGCTCGGCAAGCTGAGCCAGGTTCTTGAGGATGTCGAGATCGGCCTGCACCACCTTGGTGATGTCCGGGCGGCGGATCTTCAGAGCCACGGTCCTGCCGTCGCGCAGGACCGCGCGATGAACCTGGGAGATCGAGGCCGAGGCCACCGGCTGAGGATCGAGCGAGAGGAAAACCGCGGCCAGCGGCGCGTGGTAATCCTCCGTCAAAATCCTTTCGACCTGGATGAACGGAAACGGCCGCACGTCGTCGCGCAGCGCGGCGAGCTCGATGGTGTAGGCTTCGGGAATGATGTCGGGCCGGGTGCTGAGCACCTGGCCGAGCTTGACGAATGTCGGCCCGAGCTCTTCGCAGACGAGCCTCAGCCTGCGCGGCCGATCCTGGGGCGCGGTGTCCACACCCGTCGTCACCCGCTCGATCGGCCGGACGATCCCTTCGAGATGGAGCGCGGCGACCACGTCATGGTAGCCGTACCGGACCAGGGTCGTGAGAATCTGTCGGTAGCGGGGAAGGTCTCGAAGATGGCCAACCGTTTCTCGTAGCAAGGCGTCACGACCTTCGCGCTGGATGAAGAAGCTTGACCGGGCGCCGTCATCGCCCTGTCTTGCGTTTCCCCGCCAAATCGGTTAGACTTCTTTGATAGAAGATGTCGCGATCCCGTGGTGATGGGAACAATTTAATGCAGATTCAGGAACAGACTGTGATTCGTCCACTCGAGTCAGCCGAGGACTTTTGGGAAACGCGTCTGGAAGCCATCGGATTCATCTTTCACGGTACTCTGAACGTCGCCAAGAGCAAGGGGCAACCTTCCGGGGCTTCCAATCTGCTGCATTTCGCTCGCTGCCCGAAGCTCGAGAAAATCGGCGAAAACGAGACCAAGATCTGGTTTCGCAGCGTCCGTATTGCTCACAAGCATCTCGACGAGCTTCTCGGCGCGAAGCGATGGAAATGGTGCAAGCTCTGTGAGCGTGGGATTACCCAGCGCGTTCTCGACGAGTGCTGAGCCCGAGCCGAGCATCGAAGTGAAACCCGCCGGCCCGAGTCTCTCGAACGGTCGAAGCGGACTGTGGGATGGCGGCAGTTTGACACCGCCTGGCCATGGTTGACCTATTCTGCGCCTTCGGTGATCGTGATCCAGAACGCGGTAGGCGCTGTGCTTGGTTTCGCCCTGCGATCTGTGTGCTGTCATTTGCGAGGCGCCGAGCCCATCAACAGACGATCGAAATCCGGGTTGCCGCGAAGCTGGTGGAAGTCCGGCTCATCGGCCAGGCGACTGCGTAGGTCGGGTTCCAACTCCAGCGCGGAGCGAAGTTCATCCATGGCCCGGCTCAGGTTGCCGGCCAAGCTCCAGTAGCAGGCCAGGTTATAGTGCAGCAGGGCGTTGTCGGGATGATTCCTGCGAGCCGTTTCGAGCGAGTCGATGGCCTGTGCAAGGCGGTTTGTGCGCTTGTAACACCAGCCCAAGGCAAGGGCGACGCCGCTGTCGCTGGGTCGAAGGCTGGCAGCAGTTTCAAGAGGCCCGATGGCCTCGCGGAAGCGATTCAGCCGGCGTAGAGCTTCGCCCTTGATCAGGTATGCCTCGAATTGCAAACCCGGCCATTCGGTCCTGCTTTCAAGAATACCGAGGGAATGCCGAGGGAGGTCGAGATCCAGGTAACCTTCGGCCTCGCGCAGCTTCTTGCGGATCCGATCGCCGATGCTCCGACTCATCGCTGGACGGCCTCCCCAAGGGCCGAGGTCGCGGGGGTGCTGTCAAGAGGCCGGCGCGCGGCGAAAAGTCTGGAGCAACCAGCCGGCACTCGACCCGGTGAAGCGCGGGCACATCCCGATCCACCCACATCAACGCTCCACGAAGAGCCTACCTCAAAACGTTCGCTGGGGAAAGAGCACCGGGCGCGCTGATGTCCGCGGGGCCATGGCGAGGCCCCGCGACAGCAGGAAGCGACGAGAGGCGACGGCAGGCCGGGTCAGATGACCTGGTTGGCACCCCTGTCGCCACCATTGCGGGAAAAAGATGCATGCTGCTCAAAGTATGCCTCTTCCTTGCGGGTGAGTTCCTGTTCGGTGGCAATCAGATCGGGGATGTCCAGACCATGGGCCGACCGCTGGGCCAGTGCGCTGGCCCTGGCATCGATGCCGGCGCGATTCTGGAGACCGTCGAGCCAGCGTCTGGGAATCTGGCCGATTCCGTAGTTTGCACCCGCGAGGGCACCCAGGATGGCTCCTGCGGTGTCCGTGTCGCCACCCAGGTTAATGACCTCGGTGAGCGCCTCCTCGAAGCTGTCGGTGGTGAGCAGGAGGTAAAGGCAGGTCGGGATGCAAGCCGGCGGGAAGCCCATCGTCGGGCGCTCGCACGCGGGCTGGGCGCCGTGCCGGTTGGCTTCCTCGACCAAGGCTGAAAGGGCGCGTTCGCGCGACAGGTCGAGTATGGACTCGACGTGGGCGCTCGCCCGCGAGAGGGCCCTCGCATGGCGGTCGTAGGAGATCACGACGTCGCCGTATTCTTCGGCGATGCGTTCCTCGTCGCGTGCAACGTCGGCGGCGACCCAGAGCAGCAAGCCGGGATCGCGGGGTTCGCCGGTCACCAGTCGGCGGACGGCATGCGCCACCAGAAGCGCGCCGCTGAGGCTGCGCACATCGCGATGGGTCATGATGCTGGCGGCCATTGCCGACTCGAACATCGCGTCGCGATCGTCGTCAAAGTAGAGCGGGACCGGGGCAATCCTCATCGCCGCGCCGATGCCGGCGGTTTTCTGACCGCTGCGGCGGGGCGGAACTCCGCGCTCCAGGTCGATCAGGACCTGCCGGAAAGTCCGACCGATCCCTCGGTGGCCACCCACGAACGACCCTTTGGGCGTTGCCAGTGCCAGGTAAAGCTCGGCCAGCCTCTGCGGTTCGATCCGGCGATGATCAATCAGGACATCGCAGAGCGCCAGGGCCTGCTGCGTGTCGTCGGAGTAGAGCCCCCTCAATCGCCATCGATAGGGCTTTCGTTTCCAGGCCTGAACGCCGTCGACGTAGTTTTTCACACGCCCGTAGTGTGTCTTGATCTGCTGCGTTGTCAGGCCTTCCAGCGGAGCGCCAAGCGCATCGCCGACCGCCAACCCCAGCAGACACCCTCGGACACGGTCGATTCGGGAGAGATGAGGCATCGTGGCAATGCTCCTCGGATGCCGAATCGCTTACTGGTAACTCCGGCAGCACCCCGCGTCCGGACGATGGCAGGATACACGCCTGGACGAACCTAGCCAACCGAATTCTCTTCGACACTGCCTCTGATTGTGCCAATTGCGACGTCGCTATGGCACCAGCGGAGCGTGGTGTCCAGGTTACTTAGGATCGCTCGCGAGCACCGGTAAAATTTTTCCTCGCAAGCCGCTTTTTTGTTGTAGACCCACCAGTCGGGCGGCCCTGAGGATTCCATGAGAGCACCTTGACGTTCGTGTGAACAGCATGGTGAGCGGTCGTTCACCATGCGACGACCTTGGAGCGGTACACAGGAACGTTCCGCCACGGCGACCGCAAGCCAGAGACATCTCTGCTGCTCTCCTCAAGGCGTCACAGACAAGATATCGGCTGTCGGGGCGGCACCACACAGTCACAGACCTCGGAAATCGCCGGCCACACTCGCCGGCCATGTCCAATCGCATCAATCTGCGCGATTGGCGAAGTCGAGCGGCGAGCTCGAGTATCGTGGCCAGTCCCGCAGCCTCTCTGGAGCCGTCGAACGGGCAGAAGAGTCAGGAGCTTGGCCCTGGCGCCTCACTTTTTCAGAACCCCGCTGATGTGGAATTCGGCGACGGATTTCCCCGCGATGTTGCTGGGAACAATCTCGGTGTAGATGTTCGCCTTCCGGCCATCGCTAAGGACAAGCAGGTAGCACGTCTCGTGGTTGAGGATCTTGAGCTCCTCGGTTGGCATCTCGAAGTAGCCATAAAGGGTCTTGCGCCCTTTATGGTCGTGGCAGGCGAGATAGCCATCGATTGGATCCAGGACCGTTTCGTCGCCTTTGAGAATCTTGCCGCGGATGTGTTCCATCCGTTCCATCGGTCGCCTCCGGGGATGAATCGAGGTCATCCCGCTCACGCTTGGGATCAGGAGAGGCCGCTCGAATCCAATTGCACCACGCACGGCTCTCACGCAGCCGCGCCGGTTCATTCCGATGTCATTGACCGACAAGAGAAAGAGCCGCGCCCGTCGAGACAGGTGACAAATGTTCGCCCGCCTCATGACGTCCAAGTGATCTTAACTGCCCTTCATTGTTGATGCAACATCGAGCCATCCGTGAGTGTGAAAGCGCGGCCGCGAGGGGGCCGTGAGCGAGTCTCGACACGGCCGGCATGGTGCCGGGCGATGTCAACGCGACCACCAACCGGCTGGGTGTTTTCTGCCAGGCTCCGGTTGCAGCCGGTTGGAAATCAACACTTCGGGGACGTGCGGATCAGCTCGTAGAGCGATTGTGAGCGAACGATCGCGCACTCGTCGGGAAAGGTATGAAATGACTGGACCGACAATCCGCGAACGCGGGCCTCGACGTGAACCTGAGTCAGGGCGGGAGGCGCCAGCCGGTTGGATGACCCGAAGCGATGAACCAGGGCATGACGCGAACCATCGGCGACCATTTCGTCGCAGAGATGCCGAAAAATTTCGCGATCGACGCGCTCGACCTCGAAGCAGGTCTGGTATTCGACGATTCCACCCGGGTGCAGTCTGGCGGACCGTTCCGTCCTGATGGCCGAGTGAAACAGTAGTCCTGGTTCCGGTAAGGGAGTCTCGGGACCGGAAAGCACCTCGGTCAGGCGGATCGGCCCGGTCCCGAAGATGATTGCGTGGCCGCCCTCGATGATCCTGACGTCGGCCTCCCAACGTTCCTGGGGAATCCGGCGGTAAACTCGGGTTGCGAACCAGTCGGGATGGACGGCACGGTTGAAAACCTGAAAAGCCAGGTCGGCAACCCGGGCTCGACCGGAACTCACTCCCATGAGCAGAACCTCTTCCTGTGCTGATGCCCCGACGCGGTTGGCGGACGCTCGAGAAACTGGAGTTCGCACACCAAGTCCACTCCATTATAAAAATCACCTCAGCGACGGGTAAACCCGGCTTGTTTACGGGCCAGGTCATCGAGGGCCACGTGAATCGCTGAGAAATCAGAGTTGCGGTTCGCCGAAAATCAGAACGTTGTTGGTTCCGCCGAACCCGAACGATGCGCTCATCACCCTCGCCAGGCGGGCTGGCCTGGCATGATCGGGCACATAATCGAGGTCGAGCTCCGGGTCCTTCCGGTAGTTGATGGTCGGCGGGATCGACTGGTCGCGGATCGCCCGGACGCAGGCGGCCGCCTCGATCGCCGCGGCCGCGCCAAGGCTGTGGCCCAAGGCCCCCTTGATCGAGCTGACGGGCAGGCGATGGGCGTGATCGCCGAAAACGGTCTTGAGCACCCGGGTCTCAACCTGATCGTTCAGCGCGGTGCTCGTGCCGTGAGCATTGTAGTAGTCGATCGCATCCGGCGCGATGCCTGCGCGGGCCAAGGCCGCGGTCACGCACTCGGTGATTCGCTCCGGACTGGGCATGGCCATGTGATAGCCGTCGGAGTTCATGGCATGGCCAAGCAACTCGGCCTGCGGCTCGAGGCCGAGCCGGCGGACCGTGGCTTCGGTGGCCAGCACGAGCATCGCGGCGCCTTCGGCCATCACGAACCCGGCGCGGTCGATGCTGAACGGCCGGCTAGCCTGCGCGGGATCGGTCTGGGAGCGGTCCCCAGGCTTGACTTGCAGCAGGGCTTTCATGCTGGAAAAGCCGTTGACGATCGCCGGCATGAATGCGCTCTCGCTGGCCCCGCAAAGTGCGAGATCGGCATCACCAGACCAGAGATACATCGCGCCCAGGATGATGGCGTGTCCTCCCGACGCGCAGGCATTACTCGGCGCCATGCTCGGGCCGAAGAGCCGCAGATGCTGCGAGACCTGCCCGGCGGCCTGGTTGATCAGCAGGCCCGGCACGAGGAACGGGCTGACTGAAAGGTCCCGACGCTTTCTCATCCGGGCCTGCTGCGCTTCCAGGAAGTCCACTCCTCCGAATGCCGACCCGACCACAACGGCAACCCGGTTGGGGTCGACCGGGCCGCCGCAACGATCGATCCCGGCGTCGGCCCAGGCATCACGTGCCGCCTTCATGGAAAGCAGCAGAAACCGGGCCGAAAGCTTATGCAGGGTGCGATCGCCGGTCCCGGCATCGGGCTCCAGGTAATCGACAATCCCGGCGATGTCTTGAAGAAACGCCTCGGCATCAAGTGCGGCGTGGCGGCGAATCCCCGACCGGCCAGTGAGCAGCCCTTGCCAGGTCGAGTCCATGTCCCGACCCAGACAGGTCACCGCGCCGTGCCCGACGATGAAAATCCGCTGAGGCATGACCATCCCTTGGACAGCTCAAAGAAAGCCGGCCGACTCGCCGGCTGACTGTTGCCATGCTGGAGCAAGTGGTGAGATGACAAGACCGGACCACTCCCGTTATCCTGCCACTGGACCCGTCCGCCTTTTCTTTCAAGCCGAGACCCGCGCCCACATTTCCGGGCAGGCTCGCGAGATTCCGACTAACCGGGAAGGCCCGAGCATGCGTCTGATCAAGTTCACAACCGATTCCGACTCGACTCCCCAGGTGGGCCTGATGGACGGAGATCAGGTCGTTCCTCTTGCCTCCGGGCACCAGGCCCTCTCCGCGATTCTGCACGCGGATGACTTTTTGCACAAGATCCAGGCGGCTCTGGCCTCCTCGCGGCAGAGGATTGACCTCGCGTCGATCCAGGTGAACGCACCCATCGACAATCAGGAAGTCTGGGGCGCGGGGGTCACGTATGAGCGCAGCAAGTTGGCACGCCAGGAGGAGTCGGAGCACGGGGGTTCGTTCTACGACCAGGTCTATCGTGCAGCCCGTCCCGAGCTGTTCTTCAAGGCCACCCCCAGTCGGGTGGTGGGGCCGAACCAGCCGATCCGGGTTCGCGGCGACAGTCGATGGTGCGTTCCCGAGCCGGAGCTTGCCCTGGTAATTTCACCCGGGTTGAAGCTGGTCGGCTTCACGATCGGCAACGACGTGAGCGCTCGTGACATCGAGGGCGAGAACCCCTTGTACCTTCCCCAGGCGAAGGTCTACGACGGCTGCTGCGCCCTGGGGCCGGGTATCACTCTGGCCTCGTTCATGCCGGCGGTGACAGACATCGAGATCCGCCTGGAAATCGACCGCGGGGGAACGGCGATCTACACGGGTGACACCTCTGCCGGCCGGATGGTCCGCTCCTTTGGGGAATTGATCGAATGGCTGGGACGGGACAATCACTTCCCGGGCGGCCTGATCCTTCTGACCGGCGCCGGCATCGTGCCTCCTGATGATTTCAGCCTCCAGGCGGGCGACCTGGTCCGGATCACGATCGACGGCATAGGCACGCTGGAGAACCCGGTCGTCCAGGGGCGCGGCACCTGAGAGTCCAGCTTTGCGGAAATGGGCCTCTAAAGCAACGAAACAGGCCGCGCTCCCCGTGGGAGCGCGGCCTGGTTGGATACGTAGCCGGTTCTAGGAATTGAGCTCGCCGCGGCGAGCCGAGCTCGACCGCGGATGATTGGCATCACTTACTTTTTTTCTTCGGTCTTCGGCGGGGTGACAGGGGCAGGCGAGGCCTTCGTTTCCATCTTGCCCGGTGTTGGCTTGGTAACACCCGTTGTTGGGGCGGGAGTGACCGGCTTGGCCGGTTCCTCAGGATTGCAGCCGCTGATCAGTGCCGCACATAGACCCATGCTTGCAACCAGAGCCAGCGCCTGGAATCTCAACGTCTTGGTCACGATGTTGCTCCTTCGAGGGGTCTCAGACGGGCAAGGCCATCCGAAAGTAATGTGAAAACCGAAGGCCCACGCCCTCGGTCCGCACGCGAAAACAACCGTGCGAGCGATGACCTGCCACACCTGTACGACCGCCTATTATAGTTGCCTTTCGCGTTATCATCAACGCACCAGTGCGTCTTCCGGCCGAAAAACAGGCGCCGCTCATGAGGGCCGGCAAGAGCCCGCGTCCTCGGGACTCGAGGCGCAGACCAAGAGATCGTTTCATCGGCGTGGATGAACCCGGTGCCAGTGATGTGTCCGCAAGGCCATTCCAGCCACGGAACCGGGGGACCGTCTTTGCCGATCGTGCTTGACAGAATTGCAAAAAAAACTGAAGTTCTGCGAATCGATCGACCGAAGATCTCAAGTGCAATGGCAGTTCGTTTTCTCACGGCCATCTTCTCACCTCGAGCTTTCTTCCCTTCGTGGATGGCCCCGGCCTGTTCTGGCTCCTCGGCCGACGCAACGACTTTTGGATCATGGCATTGGAAGCTGGCCTGTTCCCGTTCCCAATCGAGGCGGTCCATGATGAATTGCTTGAAGACAGTGGAATCGTCCAGCGAGCTCTTCCCGGTTGTCGTCGGCCTGATCCATGCCGTCTCCGCCAAGTCCAAGCACGCGGAGATTACACCCCAATCGTTGCTTCTCGAGGAACTCGCGCTCGACTCGCTGGACCTGGTCCGCGTCATCATGCTGATCGAGGATCGGTACCACGTCGCCATCGACCTTGACGAGGTTCCCAAGATGAAGCGCGTCAACGACCTGACCGCGATACTCGGCCGCGAGCTGAGGGCAGCCGCTTGATTCGCTGAGCCGAGGATTCGGTAACGGCGACGGCATTGCATGTCTTGCAGAGTTTTGGGGTTGAAGCGTTCGAACGGCCGCGATTATAACCAAGTACCTAGTTCGCTCTCGTTGATCGAGGGAACGTGTGCGTCCGGAACGATCGGAAGCGCACCAGCCCTTCAGGTTCATCCGGGCGTCTCGACCGGACGGTTACCGCCAATTCACATGAGCAAGGATGTTACGAACATGGCCGAGGGAGCAAGCGCCAGCCCGCACGCGGGTTTTCAGGTTGATTTGAAAGGCCAGGTCGCACTGGTCACGGGGGCCTCGCGCGGGATCGGCCGGGCCATCGCCGTCAGGCTGGCTTCCTGCGGGGCAACGGTCGTGGGTGTGGCCCGAAGCCTCGAAGGCTTGCAGGCGACCTTCCAGGCGATCCACGATGCGGGAGGGACCGCCGAAGGGTTCGCGGCCAACGTTGCCGATTCCACCGAGGTCAAGCGAATTATCGATGAAGTGGAAGCGAAATACCAACGAATTTCTGTCCTGGTCAATAACGCAGGCATCACGCGGGACGGCCTGATGCTCCGCATGGAGGACGACGCTTGGCAAGAGGTGATCGACACGAACCTGAAGGGAACGTTCCTCTTTTCGAGGGCGGTCGGCGTTGTTATGATGCGTGCAAGATACGGCCGGATCATCAATATCAGCAGTGTGGCCGGGCTGGTCGGCAACCCCGGACAGGCCAACTATGCGGCCAGCAAGGCTGGGGTCATCGGGTTCAGCAAGACCGTGGCACGAGAACTCGGGTCGCGGGGAATCACGGTCAACGTGATTGCTCCTGGCTTCATCACGACTGATATGACGGACGTCCTGCCCGACAAGATCAAGACCGAAGTGAAGGAGCGTATTCCCTTGCGACGGTTCGGAACGCCCGATGACATCGCCGACCTGGTCTGCTACCTGGCCAGCCCCGGAGCGAGTTACCTCACCGGTCAGGTGATCGCTGTCGATGGCGGCTTGACCGTCTGAGTCCGATCGATGAAGCCCATTCGAGCTTCTGATCCACGCAAACCCCGATAGTTCCGCAGCTCGTCCTTGTGGTGCGTCGATCCGCCAGGAAACCTGTCGCGAGCCCGGGAGAGCTTCCCGATTGCGCGACGGACGTCGGATGGACATTTTATCCGCGCCATGCTAAGTTGGCTCATTCTCGCGACCAAGGAGGACCGAACGGTCCCCGGACCACCGGCCTGGTTCAGTGCCGTAAATTTAATCCAGCCAGGAGCTTCGATTCGCGAGCCGCAGATTTCCCGAAGGCCGCCGTGGGACTCTGCCGGCATCCGGCTGCGAGTCGCGTGCCGTCTCGGTTCGACTCCAGAACCGTTTTGATCCAATTCCCGGGAACTGTCACCACGTCAGCGTCCTGCTTGAATCTCAACGGCTCAAGCGGTTCGTGGTCGTGATGGCGTGAACGACTGAAAAGTGAAGACGAGGAGGTTCGCCCGTGTCCGTGGAAGAGCGTGTCATCGAAATCGTCAGTGAACAGATGGGAGTCTCCAAGGACCAGGTCACCCGGGAGACCTCCTTCATCAACGACCTCGGTGCCGATTCGCTCGACACCGTGGAACTTGTGATGGAATTCGAAGAAGAGTTCGACATCACCATCCCCGACGAGGAGGCCGAGAAGATCCAGACCGTCGGCCAGGCGATCGATTACATCGAGCAGCACGCGCACGCCAAGTAAGCCAGCCGCCACTGCCGATTTATAAGTGACTATAATCCCATGAATTGATAAGTTGGGAGCGACATGGGACATTCGCGGCGCGTCGTCATCACCGGCATGGGGGTGGTCTCGTCGCTGGGGGAAAGCCTGCATTCGTTCTGGGAGGCGCTGTGCGCCGGCCGCAGCGGTGTCGGGCCGTTGACCCTTTTCGACACGACCGAGTTCAAGGTTCACTTCGGTGGGCAGATTCGTGACTGGGACCCGGTGGCCCGCTTCGGGGTCAAGGAGGCGAGGCACCTCGACCGCTTCGCGCAGTTCGCACTGGCGGGTGCCGAGGCCGCAGTGCAGGATGCGGGCATCGAATTCTCCAAGCTCCCCGCCGAGCAGTGCGGCGTGTTCATCGGTTCGGGAATCGGCGGGTTGAACGAGTTCGAGGCCCAGCATTCAACGATGATCCACAAGGGCCCGTCACGAATCAGCCCGTTCACCATACCCAAGCTGATGGTCAACGCCGGCAGCGGACAGGTCTCCATCCGCTGGGGGCTGCAGGGTCCGTGCTCGGCGGTCGCGACCGCCTGCGCCTCGGCGTCCAATGCGATTGGCGATGCCTACAAGCTGATCCAATCGCGCCATGCCGACGTGATGATCACCGGGGGCAGCGAGGCCGCGATCACTCACATGGGACTGGGTGGCTTCGCGGCCATGCGAGCCCTCTCGTTGCGCAACGACGACCCTCCGCGTGCCAGCCGTCCCTTCGACCGCGACCGCGACGGGTTCGTGATGGGCGAGGGAGCCGGAATCCTGATCCTCGAGGCCGAGGAAACGGCCCGGGCCCGCGGCGCGCGGATCTATGCCGAGGTGCTCGGCTACGGCATGTCCGCCGACGGCTGGCACATCACGGCTCCCGACGATCAGGGCCGAGGCGCGGCCCGCGCCATGAAGCGCTGCCTCGCCGATGCCGGCCTTTCTCCGAACGTGGTCGACTACATCAACGCTCACGGAACCAGCACCCCCTTGGGCGACCTTGCCGAGACGATCGCCATGAAGTGCGTCTTCGATGGCCATGCTCCCCGGCTCCAGATCTCCAGCACGAAAAGCCAGCTTGGCCATCTCCTGGGTGCCTCTGGCGGCGTCGAGTTGATCATCTCCGCCCTGGCCATCCAGACCGGCGTACTACCCCCGACAATCAATCTGGAAGAACCCGGCGCGGGATGCGATCTCGACTACATCCCCAACGTCGCCCGCGAGGCAAGGGTTAACT
>JBAUOX010000368.1:0-10492 GCA_049579985.1 Isosphaeraceae bacterium
CGAACCGCTTCCGAGCGCGGTCGCCAAGCAACCGACCCGGATTCTCGTCGTCGAGGACAACCCGGACGCCGCAACCGGAATCGACAAGCTGCTCTCCACCTGCGGCTTTGAGGTGAAGATCGCCCACGACGGCAAGGCCGGAATCTCGCTCGCGCGCTCGTTCCGGCCGGAGGTCGTCTTGCTCGACATCGGCCTGCCCGGGATGAGCGGTTATGAAGTCGTCCGCGCGTTTCGCGAGCTACCTGAGCTCCACGGCCTGCGCCTGATCGCCGTCTCGGGATACGGCCAAGAAGCCGACCGCGTCCGTTCCCGCGAGGCGGGCTTCGAGCACCATTTCGTCAAGCCTGTGGACTTCGAAGCCCTGAAAGCTTATCTGCGCCGCCCGCAATCATCGAGTACGACAACTTGACACTCCCCCCGAGCATCCGCGGCTTTATGTGCTGGATCAAGAAATCGACGCGATCAAGCAACAGATCAAGGTCGATGCGCGCCTGCGGCGCTGGTATGACCGGTCGCAAAAAGACGCGGAGAAAATGATCAAGGAGCTGCTGGTGGTCCACCGGTTGATCGGTCCTCGGCTGCTTGACCAGATCCGTCACCGAAACTCCGATTTCACCAGCATGTTCGAATCACAGGTACCGGCTTCCTGGGCCGGTCTCGTGAGGACGCCGAGCATGAGAATCGCACCGTTCTCCCTGACGATCACGGCGAAGACGAACGGCCTGTCGGCGTGAAACGGGAATGGCTCGGTCTCATCACCTTTGATCAGCACGCCTGCGACGGCCGTGGCCGCCTCGGCCCGCGTGCCCCGCTCGTCCACCTCGATCTCGACCTCATGCCTGACCGCCGAGAGGCGGAGTGGTTGCTTGGGATCGATCGCCGGAAACTCCGCTCGCGTGCTGAAAGCGAGTGGCATCCCCATGCCCGCCAGAACGCCGTCGAGACGTAGGGAACTACGAAAATGAAACTTGGGCAGCCAGACGTCGACCGTTCGAGGTCTCAGTAGTTGTACAGCCGTGTTCAGCTCGGCGACCGCCGTCTTCTTGATAAATGCCTCCAGCGATTCCGAATTCCGAGCCAGCACCGCAACGAATGACAACCCGGCGCGCGCGAACGGCAGCTCGAGCAGATCGAACCGCTCTGTCCGCTTCACGGGAAAACGGCCGGTCTGGCGCATCAGGGGCACGGATTCCACCGCGCCCCGCTGGGTGCGAAAATGACCCGGAGACGAGGGAGGGAAAGGCGAAGCCCAAAGGCCGCGCAGGGTCATGTGGTCGAGCAGGAACAGTCGAGTATCCGGCTCGAGGTCGGCTTCGCTCAACGCGATTGGTCTTTTGCCAGGCGACTTGTCGGTAAGCCAGGTGTTGATCGATTGGAGAGCGCCGGCGCGGTTGCCGCGGAAGTCGGCCTGAGACAGTTGGGCTCGGTACCGCCGCGCGGCGATTTCTTGAAACCTAGGCTCGATCGTCGAGCCAGCCTGAGCCCAGATCGCCCGTGAGATGATAAGGGACATCGGTGATCCACCGCCGGCAGCCGGCTCGACGGTCCGGTCGAGGACGATTTCACGATCGAGCACGCGACCAGATTCGTACTCGAAAAGCTGGAGCTTGACCTTCGGCCCGCCCCGCGCCAGCGATTCGACCAGTCGCGGTTTTGCACGTGTCGGGCGTCCGTCGACGGCCAGGATCAGGTCGCCCGGCTTGAGCCCGGCCCGGTCGGCGGCGGAGCCGGACGGTACGTCGGTGATCCTGACGCCATATCCCCCGTTGCTGGTCATGCCAACGCCCAACGACAAGCCCTCGACGGGTCGGACGCTGGCGGTCTGGAGCTTGTCGAGCAGCGCCGTCGGGTCGTCCCCCGGTCCGGTCAGCCGCAAGGTCCGCGCCATCTCCGCGGCCGTCTCGCCACGGGCCCCCTCGTGGACGAGTGCCATGGTCGCCGAGATTCCGAGCGGTGCCAGGACGACATTCGTATCAGGCTTCTGGAGAGCCACCTTCCGGAGCAGCTCCCAGGCAAACTCGTTGCGGGCGGCGACGGAATCGGCATCAGGGACCGGCGCGGCCACGGGGCGAGCCACGACCAGGCTGGTCGCGATCGGCAATCGCAAGACGAGGGCCACGATGACCATCGGCAGACGCGCAGCATTTCTCTGTATCCACATGGGTCTCCACTCCACAATGTCGCCCCACGCCAGTCCTGGTGCAGACACGATTCCGTCGGCCGGGAGATCCGCCCCGGGGGCTCAGCGGTCGAGCTGGACGACCTCGCCCAGCGACTGCCCGGTACGAATGTCGATCAAGGTAAACACCATTTCATCGTCGGAGCTCGCGATCGCCTGTCGGAAATCGGCGAGGTTGTCGACAAAACGCCCGTTGATGTGGGTGACGATGTCGCCCGGATCGAGTTGAAGCAGAGCCGCGGGACTGTCCGGCACGATTGCAACGACTTTGACACCCTTCCCGGGGAGGTCCTCGGCCTGAACACCGAGGCCTGAGCGGAGCTTGGGCTGATTGCGCGACCGCGCCCCCCGATCGAGAGCGACCTTGTCGCGGCGGACTTCCCCGGTTCGCACGTCCCGAAAGGTGAGATCGATGGTGCCGTTCGAGGCCAGGATGGCCGACCGGTACGCGTCCACGGTGTTGGTCGCGATCCCGTCGATCGACAGGATCATGTCGCCTTGCTCGAGTCTTAGCCGCGCGGCCGGGCCGTCGGGGTGGGTTGCCCAGATGTAAAGGCCGCCCTGCGCTTCGCATGCGTGGATCCCGAACGTGAAATTGCCACGCCCCGGCTCCATGCGATCGAGCTGCACGACCGTCCCCAGCGACTTGCCGGTGCGGACGTTCAGAACCGTGAACCACATCTCGTCGGGCGATTGGCGAACGGCCTCGTAATACTGCGCCATGGTACGGACGCGCGCTCCATTGATATCTGTGATCACGTCGCCCGGATCGAGACCGACCAGCGCGGCCGGGCTTCCCGGGACGATGGCTGCGACTCGAATTCCTTGTCCCTCCACCACCTCGCCGGAGGCGCCGAACACCGACTTGCCGGGTAACGGTTTTTCGTTGCCCCTCCGCGCGTCAAGCGTGACCGTCGCAAGACGGACTTGTCCCGTCCTGACGTCGCGGTAGGTGAGCTCGACGATCCCATCTGAATCCGTCAAGAGCTGATGATAACCCTTCGCCGTTCGAATCGTCGTGTCGTTGATCTTGAGGACCTGGTCTCCTTTTTCAAGACCGAGCCGAGCGGCCGGGCTCCCGGGATTCGCCGACCAGACGACAATTCCCCGGCCGCCGTTTTCGTAACCCAAGACTCCCATCCCCCAGCCCGGCCCCACGCTCCGCATTCCCCCCTCGAAAGGGAGCCTTTTCACCTGATCGGGATCGACGGGGCGCGTCGTGAAAGCTGTTTCACGAAGACCCAAACTGTGGGCGACGACCGTCTGGGTCATCTGCGGATTCTCGGGCTCATCTTCATTGTCCAGTCCATCGGGCTTGAGACGTTGGAACTCAAGGCGCACGAGCTCGGCGGTCTTCTCGGCCACGTCCGACCACGTTAATGGTTGGTCCCGGTAAGCGCTCAGCACGCGCTCGATCGAGGTTGAGAACAGACCGCCTTGGGGGTAAACCTCTTCCCTGCCGGCGAACTTCGTCGCCGGGTAAGCGAGTGAGCGTTCGCCTCTCTTTGACGATGTCAAATCGACAAATCCCGATGTTTCGAGGAAGAGTGACCGAAACAAAGGGCTGATAGGCGGCTGCGCGCCCGCCATGGGCGCCGCCGCCCAGGGCGCGAGGGGACGTTTGGGGATGATGCTCATGTTATTGCAACAATCCGTGAGCAGGACCCCCAGCCTGCACCCCTTGGCCTTGATGGCGTCGCGTACCTGCCTGCGCGTCAGAATGCTCCCCGCGCCGAGACGCGGGAACTTGAAGTACTGTTCTTCCTGATTGTCGTGGGCGCCATGTCCTGAAAAGAAGACCACTAACGCATCTTCGGGCGCCAACCTCACGGCCGCGATCCGTCGCAGGATCGCATCGGGATGGCAATTTTCCCGATCGACGGTCTCGATCTTGAGCCGGTCGCCCTCGAGCACCTGGCCAAGGAAAGTCCCCTCGATCATTCGCATGTCGACCTGGACGCTCTGACCGATCTTGTGGTCGAGGGTGTCGGCGACGACGACGAGGTGGATCGCGGGTTCGGCATGTGCCGTCGTCACCGCGACCATCGCCGCGCATGGACCAGCCACGAACAAGAAGGCATCGAGTAAGATCGAGTTCCGCCTCATGGAATTCCTCAATTGAGAGCGAAGGTCGCGTTTGAGTCTCCCAGGAGAACGATCGGGCCGTCAGATTCTTCCTCATGAGTAACAATAAGAACCACGTCGCGTTGAATCGACGATCTTCCTGACCAGTATTGCGATTTTAAGTAGAATTGTCTTCCTTGTCCGTTATCCTGGCAAGGAGGTCGATACCATGGCGCGATGCGGCTGGTTGACTTCGACGTTTGGTAAAGACATCCAACGAACCTGAAATCGAGGTAACCATGACCAAGGGACATTTCATCCGTCTGGCCCTGTTCGTCGTCATGACGGGGCACTTCATTTCCGCGGGCGGGCTCCGCGCCGATGAGCTCCGGGCCAAGCTGGAGGCAAAGCTCGTGGAAATCAAGCGCGACCTGTTCGACACGCGCGGGGTTGCGTCGGTGGCGGTCGGCGAGTTCAGCGGGGCCGCCAACCTGGAGGCCAGCGGCGGTTCGGCCATCAGCAACGCCTTGATCGACGCGTTCCAGAAGATCGGTCTCACGGTCGACCGCAAGGCCCGCATCGAGGTCGCCGGGCGTTTTCGCCCGGGCACGATCAAGAGGTTCAACTCCCTGAGGATCCACCTGCGTTTCGAGGACAATGACAACGGTGATCCGCTGCTCGAAACCGACCTCGACATCGTCGACGCCGGAACGATCATGCGGCTTGCCGGGGGGACCGGCGACATCTCCGGCCAGACTCGCGAGGAACAAAGCGAGAAGGTCGGGCGGATCCTCAAAAAGCCGGGCGCCCATGTCGGTACGAACCCCGGTGCCGAGACGGCCAGCACCCGGATCGCGGCGGATCCCGAAAGCCCTTATGCCATCGAGGTCCTGGTCAAGTCACCTGAAAACGACTTCCGGCCTCGCGCCGCCACGATCATCGAGGGCCAGGCGTTTGTTGCCCTCGCCCGTGAGCAGGTCTACGCGGTCCGCTTGATCAACGATTCCGACCTGGACTCGGCCGTGATCCTGGCCGTCGACGGCTTGAGCGTGTTTGCTTTCAGCGACCAGCTTGCAGACCGCGATGCGCGGCTGATCATCCCCAAACACTCCAACAGCCTGATCGTCGGCTGGTATCGCAATGACGGCCCCAAAGGCTCCAACGAATTCCTGGTGGCCAGGCTATCCGAGGCCGCCGTGGCCAAGCAGATGCCTCAGTCTTCGGCTCAGATCGGCATGGTCACGGCGACATTCGCGGCCGCCTGGCCCAAAGACGCGCCGGCGCCTCCGGGCGAAGAGCCATTCATTCCAACCAAGGACGACCTGGCAACCGCGATCGGCAAGCCGATCGACCAGCCCTTCAAGAGGGTTGACTACCTCTTCGGCAAAACCAAGGCGGCCGTCACGGTTCGATACAACAAGCCCGTCGAGCCCAAAAACCTTCCTCGCTAGACCGTTTTCGCAGTATTCGGGAAGACTGACGCCCGCCACTCGTTGTCACTCTAGAGTTGTTCCTGACGCCCTCGCTTCGCGGAGCCTTTTCGACAATGAACTTTCGACCGATCACTCGCCTGGCCTTGCTCGCGGCGGTGCTTCTCGGGCAGGCTGCCAACCAGGCCACGGCCGCCCAGCCCACGGCTGATCCCGCGCAAGAGCTCGCCGCCCAGGCCACCGGCATCTTGCGCAAGTACTGTCACCGCTGCCACGGCGTGCAGTTCAAGGTGCCGGCGTACGACGTCTTGAAACGCGACATCCTGGTCGCCCCCCGCGAGGGGGCCGACCCCTACATCACCCCCGGCAAACCCGAGAAGTCCGAGCTGTGGGACCGCATGGGGTCGGCCGAGCCCCAGACCGGCGATGCCATGCCCCTTTCCGGCCCCAAGCCGACCGATGCCGACAAGGACATCATCAAGAAGTGGATCGTCGCCGGGGCCCCGTTCCCCAAGGCCACGTCGCGCACGCCGGTCCGCGATCAAGACATCGTGAAGGCGATGGTCGACCACCTGCGCGGGCTTGACGATGGAGAGCGTAGGTTCTGGCGCTATTTCACCCTGGCGACCCTCTACAACAACCCGAGCGTCCGCGACGACGAGCTCAGGCTGGCCCGCGCGGCCGTCTCGAAGCTGCTCAACAGTCTCTCCCAGCGCCGCAAGATCGTCGTGCCCGATGTACTCGGGCCTGGTCAGACAATCATGGCCGTCGACATCCGCCGCCTGGGCTGGCAGGAGCGCGATGCCTGGCCGGCGATCTTGCGGGCCTATCCCTACGGCCTGAAATTCAATAACCGCCGCAACGACGAAGACCTGCGCCGGCTGGCCGGCGAGCTATCCCGGTTGATCGACGACGAGGTCGGCCTCCCCGACGTCCGCGCCGACTGGTTCATCGACAGCGCCTCGCGGCCGCCTCTCTATCACGCGATTCTCGACTTGCCCGGAACCGCAAAAGCGCTGGAGCAGCGGCTGGCCGTCGACGTCGAGTCCGACTTCCTCAACGTCAATCTTAAGCGAGCCGGATTTGCTCGTAGCGACATCTCTCACCAGAACCGCCTGGTCGACCGCCACGAATCGTCAGGCACCGACTACTACTGGAAGAGCTACGACTTCCGGTCCAACGAAGGGACGGGCAATATCTTCAAGTTCCCCCTGGGCCCGGTATTCACGCGCAATCCATTTCCGCGGCTGGCATTCGAACATGCCGGCGGCGAGATCATCTTCAGCCTTCCCAACAAGCTGCAAGCGTATCTGCTGGTCAAGGCCGACGGCACGCGAATCGACGACGGCCCGCCCGACATCGTGGGCGACGACCAGAAAAACTCCGGCACGACTCAGGTCGTCAATGGCCTGTCGTGCATGGGCTGCCACAAAGACGGCATGCGCACCTTCAAGGACGACCTGCGCATTGGTGCCGAGCTGGGAGGCAAAGCGCGCGAAACGCTTGACCTCTTCACTCCCCAACAGAAAGACATGGACCGGGTCTTGAGGCAAGACGAAGCCCAGTTCGTGCAGGCCGTCGAAGAGGCCGCCGGTCCGCTTCTCAAGGTCGAGGAAGACAAGGACAAGCCCATCCGCGCGTTCCCCGAGCCGATCAGCACCGTGGCGAAGCTTTATCAAAAAGACCTCGGTCCGGAGGAGATGGTCGCCGAGCTGGGCCTCAAGGACGTCGACGAACTCAAGCGATTGGTGCAAGACAACGTTCAGCTTCGCAAGCTGGGCCTGGGCGTCTTCCTGGGCAGCGGCGCGGCGAAGCGAACCGAGTGGGACTCGCTCAAGGATCGCACGCTCTCGACGTTCCACCAGGCGGCCGTCGAGCTGGGGCGAGGAACGCCCTACCGGGTGTTTCGAGCCGACTAGATCCACGAGGCCAAGGCTGGGGAGGGCGCGGCTGGGCTGGTGAAAAGTTGGTCTTGCACAAGCTGCGCTTTCATCCCGATCTCGTTGTGCCCTTTTCCCCCCCTTGCGAAGGGGGGGTAGGGGGGGTGGTCCCGGCACGACCAGTCACAAGGTCTTCCCATGCTCTCTCCCTCTCAGTCCTTTCGCATCCCTCTCGCGAAGCGAGAAGAACCATTTTCGATTTCCAAGGTTCCCGCATCACCCCCCCCCTGCCCCCCCCTTCGCAAGGGGGGGAAAGGGATCGCTCGCGACGTCATTCCATCGCGCGCAACAAAAACACGCGTCTCGAAATCGTCCCTCCAACTCAGTCAACACCAACTTTTCACCGGCCCAGGGCGAGGCTCCGTCCAAGCCGGATTGAGGAATTTCCGCATTCCGACTGGCACTCGTTTGCAACCCTGGTGAAAGGCCATCGGTTGCGTTAGTATGTTGCATTCAGGTATTCGGATGTCAAACGTGAGCCTCGCCGAGGAGACTCGTCATGCACATGCGATCCCTTCGGTCAATCGGTTTGACTCTGGCCCTGGTTGTCGCCGGTCTGACCAGCCGGCCCAGCCTGGGCCAGCAGAAGAAGAGTGGGGGCGACAAATACGCCCTCCTGGTCGGGGTGCGGAAATATGACCCCAACGAGCTGCGCGGGCTTCCCTACAGCGAGCCCGACGTCGTCGAGCTGTCCGGCGTGCTCAAGGCCGAGGGCTACAAGCCGGGCAACGTGGTGCTGATGACCCAGACCGCCGGCGCCGACGACACGCGGTTCTTGCCGCTGGCCGCCAACGTCCGCAAGGAGTTGAAGCTTTTGCTCGATGAGATAGATGATGAGGGCGACTCGGTGCTGATCGCCTTGGCGGGGCATGGCGTCCAGTTTCAGGGGGAGAATGAGAGCTATTTCTGCCCGGCCGACGCCAGGCTGGCCGACAAATCGACGCTGATTCCCTTGAGTGAAATCTACAAGGCTCTCGAAAATAGCCGTGCGGGGCTGAAGGTGCTCTTGGTCGACGCCTGCCGCAACGATCCGCAGTCGCAAAACTCGCGTGACCGCGAGGTGGTCAAGCTCGAAAGTGTGACGCGTCCGCAGCGCACACCGCCGCCGGGGGGCGTGGTGGCGTTTTTCAGTTGCTCGGAGGGGGAGAAGGCGTTCGAGCACGCCGAGCTCAAGCACGGGGTGTTCTTCCACTTCGTGATCCAGGCGCTGAAGGGCGCGGCCGTCGGACCGGATCAGAACGACGTTCTGGTCCCCGACCTGGTGAAGTACGTCACGCGGCAGGTGAAGGACTTCGTGCGGGAGAAGTACGGCGTCAAGCAACAGCCCGAGTGGAAGGGGACGAGTCGCGACCTGGTGCCGCTGGTCAGCTTGGGGCCCAGGAGTCTTGCGACGGCCCGGGGCACGGCGTCATTGGCGGTTTTCTTCCGTCCGGTCGGTGAGCCATTGGCTGCCGGCCTGAAGCGGCCGCCGTCCCAGCCGCATGTCGTCTTCGTCGTCCCTGGCGGGGGAGGCGACCGCCTCGGACTAAGACCGGGAGACGTGGTTTTGCAGGTAGACGGTTTTGACGTGTCGACAGTTGAAGAGAGCACTGCCGCCATTCGCAACCGTGAGCTTGGTTCCCGCATCGAGCTGACGGTCGCGCGAGCCGCGCAACAAGTGTCCTTGTCAGGGCCCTATGTGACTCAATTGCCGGACTCACAGGTCATGAGCCGGGTCCGCCAGCTCGCCGAGCGCGGGGAAATCGAAGCGGAATACTCCCTGGGTCACCTCCTGGCGAACGGCCAATATACGGTGAAGGACGACGGGGAGGCGGTTCGGTGGTATCGCAAGGCCGCCGAGCGAGGCCACCCCGCTGCACAAACGTTCCTCGGCGAAATGTACGCGCACGGACGGGGCGTTCCGAAGGACGACGCCGAGGCGGCCGCATGGTGTCGCAAAGCCGCCGAGCAGGGGTACGCCGCGGCCCAGAACGACCTCGGCTGGATGTACCGCGAGGGACGTGGCGTGGTGAAGGACGACACTGAGGCGGTGGCCTGGTTTCGCAAGTCCGCCGGCCAGGGGAACGCCTTGGCGCAGAACAGTCTTGGCCTCATGTACAAGGAAGGGCGCGGTGTTACCAGGGACGACACTGAGGCGATTGCCTGGTTTCGCAAGTCCGCCAGCCAAGGAAACGCCCTTGGTCAGCTTAACCTCGGCCTGGTGTACCGTGATGGCCGTGGCGTTCCAAAGGACGACGCCGTGGCGGCTGCGTGGTTTCGCAAGGCCGCTGAGAAGGGGCACGTCTATGCCCAGTGCGAACTCGGCCTGATGTATGCGTCTGGGCGTGGCGTTCCGAGGGACGACGCTGAGGCGGTGGCGTGGTATCGCAAAGCCGCAGACCAGGGCAACCCCTTCGCCCAAAACAACTTGGGCCTGGTGTACCGTGATGGCCGTGGCGTGACGAAGAGCGACGCCGAGGCGGCTGCGTGGTTTCGCAAAGCCACCGACAAGGGCTTCGCCGATGCCCAGGTCAACCTCGGCTTTATGTACGAGTCTGGGCGTGGCGTGCCCAGGGACGGCACTGAGGCGGTGGCGTGGTATCGCAAAGCCGCAGACAAGGGCAACGCCTTCGCCCAAAACAAGTTGGGCCTGGTGTACCGTGATGGCCGTGGCGCGACGAAGGACGACGCCGAGGCGGTTGCGTGGCTTCGCAAAGCCGCCGACAAGGGCTTCGCCGATGCCCAGGTCAACCTCGGCTTTATGTACGAGTCTGGGCGTGGCGTGCCCAAGGACGACACTGAGGCGGTTGCTTGGTATCGCAAAGCCGCCGACAAGGGCAACCCCTTCGCCGAGAAAAACCTCGGCTCGATGTACAGGGACGGTCGGGGCGTGCCCCAGA
>JBAUOX010000369.1:0-3580 GCA_049579985.1 Isosphaeraceae bacterium
GAAGGCCCGATTCCGCAGCCTGAGCTGCCATACGTATATCCGCTGCCGTGGTATTACCGGGGCCGACGCCCGGCCCAATGAGTCGAAGGCGGAAAACAGGGTCCAGATCAGGAGTGATCATCGCTCCCGGCCGCGGCAAGTGGTCCTTGGGGACTCGATCGAAGGAAACCAGCCAGAGGCCGACGACCTCCCAGTTAGCGCCAAGGTCCGCAATCCAGCATCTCGGTTGACGCAGTGCTCCCAGGACATCAAGGCGTCCCGCCTTTAGTTCCTGAACGACCCTTTGGTCCGTGACCGAAATCAGATACCGTGACAGCGCGCCTTCATCGCAGAGGATGTGCGCGAGCAGAGGCTGTCCGTCTGGGCCATTGCAGACGAACGTCAGCGGCTCCTCAAATTCAAAAAGAACCTCGACCGGAGTAAGATCCCCGAGAGCATCCTTCTCAATCTGTTTTCCTGCGGGAACCCACATCCTGGCAAACCTTCAATTCTTCGTTACCGTTTCGACAAATTCGAAGGAGGCGTGTCGCTCGACCGTTTCATACGCCCACCAAGTCTCGTGACCGGGTCTTCCTGTTGCTTTAACTCTTCCATCGTCAGGGGATAGTTCACGCTTGACTATATGGGGCCCGTAACTCTTGCCCGGGTAGTTCTTCCAGAGATGCCGTAAGAGCTGGCGCACATCCTCCACTTTTCGGAAGACTGACAAACCGCAACGCTGGCAAGCGGGAGCATTGGGTCGTTCTTTGGTCTCGTGATAACTCAGGCACTCGGCTGGACCGGCGGGCACGCTGGCGACGAATCGGAAGATCGTGCCAGCAGCATCCACCGCGTCGCTCGGTGGGCAATCCGGGACGAACCATTTCGGAAACCGCGGAATGTTAGATTGCGTCGACATTATCCTAGAATCTTTCTAGATTTACAGTGGAATTATCGTGGAATCGAGTAGCGCATTGACCCAGTCCATTGGACAATAGGACACTAGCGAAAGCAACAGAGTTCTCTCGACTCTCGATTATCGAGCACAATCGTTGAAGTTGGGCCAAGTGGAAAAAATGAAACCGGCAGAAGTTCGAAGCCAGCTTGTTGACGCCCTTCGTGTAGATCTGGTCGGCCCCGACAACGGCTCGGATCTCGAGGCCGAGGTCCTGTCTCAAGCCCCGTCACGCTGGTATCTGACCGGCTTTCTCGTCCCCCTCGAAGCCGATCCGGCCCAGAAGATCGACGACACGTCGCAGGATGAATTCGATTTTGAAGGGGGCGACGCCGAGGCAGGCGACGATGACACGATTCCCGAGACACCGGCATCCCGAAGGGCGTTTTTCCCTTCCTCGATCGGCCTGAGCCTGCTGGTGACCGAAACCACCGAAAAACTCAGGGTGATCGTCCAGTGGGGCGACTACCGGGCCGAATCCCCGAGTGCTGGAGAGCACGCGGTTGAGAAGCCCGCTCCCGATGCCGCGCCGAGGAGTTTGCTCCACTGGCATCGCAGTCCCCGTCACGTAGAGATGGACGTCGACCTCCCAGCCCAGACAGCACTGGCGAAAGAGGAAAAGATCCCGGGCAGCGAGGGCTTACGCCTGGCCGTTTCGGTCCGTTCGGTCCAAGCGCTGGGGATTGCCAAGGACATGGTTCCGGCAGGCAGCCGGTCGATCTCGGTCTTCCTGGTCAATCGCCGCGATCCCCTCGAGGCCGACGAAGTCCGCGACTCCCGGTTTATCTTCCAGGCCAGCCTGGAGGTGTGGTCGCCTGAACCCCTCGTTGCCCGCCCCGACATCCGCGGAGTAGCCGCTGAGCAGGGATACGCCTCCAGCATCGACCCCGATCAGCGCGTCGCGGACCTGCAGTATCGGGACGTTTGCGAGTACGCCGTCGGGCACGGCATTGCAACCCACGCTGATGTCGACGAGCGGGGTAACTGTCGACGCGTCCGCACGTGCTGGATCCCCGCGGCCGAGGTCGAGCGGATCGCACCTGCTTCGATCCCCAGCGTCGAGCTCCGCATGGAGACTCTGGCTCAGCTCGTCGATGCCACCGCCGCCAAGAAGGCACTCGGGTCTTTCGCCACGCGATACCGGGAATGGATCGAAAAGCAGGCCGGTGTCTTTCCCTCTCTTTCTCCCAGGCGGCGAGAGGTTGCCGAGGCCTTGTTGCACCGCGCCAGGATGGCGGCGAAGCGGATCGATGCGGGCATCGAAGCCCTTGCCGACGCGAAGGTGCTGATCGCGTTCCGAATGGCCAATCGCGTCATGGCCAGGGCGGCTCGGCGCCGGTTCGGTCCGATGAAGGGGAAGGACGAATCATCGGTCGAGACCCCGACTTGGCGACCGTTCCAGCTCGCCTTCATCCTCATGAACTTGCCCGGGATCGTCGATCCACACCACCACGACCGGGGGGTTGTCGATCTACTCTTCTTCCCGACCGGCGGCGGCAAGACCGAGGCTTACCTCGGCCTTGCGGCATTTATCCTGGTGCATCGACGGCTCAAGAATCCCGGGTATGCCTCGGCCGGCTTGAGCGTGCTGATGCGGTACACCCTCCGTCTTCTGACGCTTGATCAGCTCAGCCGCGCTGCGACCTTGATATGTGCTCTGGAGCTGGAGCGGCTGAAGGACCCGGACACCCTCGGCCCTTGGCCGTTCGAGATCGGCCTCTGGGTCGGCCGAGCTGCCACGCCCAATCGCATGGGCGGCCCCGGAGACGCCGACCCGAACTGTGCCTACCGCAAGACAATCGCCTTTCAGAATGACGATCGAAAGCCTGCTCCCATCCCCCTGGAGAACTGCCCCTGGTGTGGCGAGAAGTTCAAGCCCCAATCGTTCCAGCTTATCCCCAGCGCCAAAGCGCCGATCGACTTGCGGGTCGTGTGCATCAATCGTCGCTGCGACTTCACGCGCAACACCTCGCTGCCGATTCTGGCGGTCGACGAACCAATCTATCGCCGCTTGCCCTGCTTCTTGATTGCGACGGTTGACAAATTTGCGGCCATGCCATGGACAGGCCCCGTCGGTGGGTTCTTCGGCAGGGCGAGTAGGTACGATCCGCATGGCTTCTACGGTCCCTGTGAAGAGGGCCGCGGACATCCGCTGCCGGCTCCGATCCCTCCACCGGACTTGATCATCCAGGACGAGCTCCACCTGATCTCCGGCCCCATGGGCAGCATGGTCGGGCTTTACGAGGCCGCCCTGGACGAGCTTTGCTCCCGGGTCGTCGAGGGCAAGAAAATCCGTCCCAAGATCATTGCATCCACCGCGACCGTACGCAGGGCCGAGAACCAGATCCGCGCCCTGTTCAACCGCAGGCAAGTGGAGGTGTTCCCGCCTCCTGGGCCTGATCGCAAGAACTCCTTCTTCTCCGAGACCCATCCTCCGAGCCGGAGCCATCCCCGTCTCTATCTTGGAGTGGCCGCTCAGGGCCGCAGCATGAAGGTTGTGATGCTGCGGACCTACCTGGCCCTCCTTGCTGCCGCGCAGAAATCCTACGACGCCGATGGAGGCAGGAAGGACCCGGAGAACGCGGCCGACGCCTACATGACTCTGCTCGGCTACTTCAACAGCCTCCGCGAGCTCGGCGGTGCCCG
>JBAUOX010000370.1:0-12194 GCA_049579985.1 Isosphaeraceae bacterium
CTGGGAAACGTGGATGGCCGCCAATGTCACGGGTTTCGATGAATCGTCCTTCTGGGTACGATGGTCAGTGTAACTCCGGAAGTGGCCTATGCGACGAAGAGTCTCCCGGGGTCGCAGGCACATGGCCTACCCGAGCACGACGAGCTTCGAGATGAGCAAAGTTGAAGAGATTGAACGAGCAATCCAGCAGCTCAGCTCCGACGACCTATCGGAGTTTCGAGCCTGGTTTGCCACATTCGATGCCGAGGTCTGGGACCGGGAGTTTGACGAGGATGTCCAGGCAGGGCGCCTGGACGCCCTGGCTCAAGAAGCCCTCGACGACTGGCATGGGGGGCGCTGCACCGACTTGTGAACCATCGAGCGACGCCCCGCTTCTGGTCTTGCTATCGTCGGCTCCCCGAGGCCGTCAGGCGCCAAGCTGATGCTTGCTTCGCACTCCTGAGGAACGATCCCAGGCACCCCTCTCTTCACTTTCGGCGAGTCGGCCCATTCTGGTCGGCACGCATCGGCCTGCATTACCGAGCCCTGGCCGTCGAGGACGGCAATGATCTTCTGTGGTCTTGGATTGCAGGTCCAAAGGTGACAGCCACCAAATCTGGCAATCTTCAAACTAACGACTTGGATCTCATATTTCGAGGCCTCTTGGAATCTCACTCGGACCAGTCGGTCCGCAGAATCGCCAGTCGATTCATCGAAGTGGCTGGACGCATCCCACCGCCTGAGGAAAAGGTGATCAGGTAGCTGTTTGGGGTAGCCTGGTCGTTATCGCCAGTTGACCAGCGTTAGCGGGTAGCCAAGCCGGACGATGCGTTGAAAATGAGCGGCGTTGCCGGTCACCAGTTCCAGGTTGTGTTCCAACGCGATTGCCGCGATGATTGGATCGGCCATTCCGATCGTCTGGCCGGTGCGGTCGAGGTCGCCCGCTATCCTGCCCGCCAACTCGGCTGCTGGGGCTTCCAACGATAAGACTTCCTCCTGGGCTACCGCATTCAAGAACCGCTGCATGCGTCCGGTGGCCTGCGCCTGTTGACAGCCTTTGACGATCTCCAGCATCGTGATGACCGACAGCGTCAGAACGCCGTGCGTTTGCCGATAGGTGGCGGCATTCTGGGCAACGGTCGGGTTGATGGCTTTGAGGACTTCCGAATAGATGTCGGTATCGAGCAACGCCTTATTCACCGGGAGAGAGCCTCCACGGCTGCTCCCGGCGTGCCTTCATGGCACCCTCAACGATCTCGTCTAAAAAGTCGGCGTCTTCTCGCATAGCGCCGATCGAGCCAAGATCGCTTCCGGCGGGTTGTTTAGTCGCCGCCGTGGCGAGCTTACCGTCCAGCTCACGGCGGAGCGTGGCGAGTTGCTCCGGCGACAGAGTGTTGAGGCTGGTTAGAAGATGGTTGAAGTCACTTTGCGACATGTCGCCGTCCTGTAGGTTTAAGAACTTAGTCAAGTTAAGTTTACGACATTCTCGGCGGTGAGTCGAGGGGAATGAGCCGCTGTCGCGTGCGACGAGAGGTATCCAAATCGTCGCTCCGCTCGTCGCTCCACTCCCCGTCCGCTCAAAGGTGACAGCCACCAAATCTGGGGAATCTGGGAGACTCCTCACTGAACTCCACCATTCCAGAGCTGTCAGGATTCGGGTGGCTGGCGGCGGAGCCGGAGCGGGGGGAACCCCACTTGTGGGGTCGGCCCCAGACGCACAGGCTTCGGCCCTGGGGCTTCCCTCCGGTCAGCCCCAGCCACCCAAGCGCCCAAGCGTCTTGCCCATCATGGGATACAACGAATCACGGTGGAGTTCAGCGAGAAGTCTCGTCAAGAGCTGCGTTGTTGTGTGTCGAAACGACTTTCTTACATCAATGTACCCGAAATCGCTTCCTGACACTTTGTCTCGTCTGATTTTTCGGAGTTCGGTATGCTGTTTCCGAAACTGCCCGCAACGCATCAATCCGGTGTGTTGGCCCCCCCTTGGCCGTGCGATTGCCCTTCAGCGAATCCTCTTCTCTCGGTATGATGCTGCCGCCGCCGGGGAAGGCGGCTGATCGCACGGAGGATCGCCATGCCGGTTGTCGAATTGTCCCGAGCCGCCCGAGATGTCCTCCGCCGCCGTGCCGCAGGCGAAGGTGTGGACGTCACCCCGGAAAGCCTGGGGGCTTACCGCGAGCTAGTACGGGCCGGGATGATGTACCCGGTCTCCGGCTTCCTGAGAGGCCCGGAGGCCGCTTTCCGCTTCACCGAGGAGGGATGGGCGCGGAGGGACGAGCCTCAGCTAACGCCTCGACGTCTGACGCCCTCGGCGATACTGCGTAGAATACGCCGCGCATTCTCGCTGATCGGCAAGTTGTTGTCCGCTGCCCGCTCAACCACCTCGTCGTGAGGGATGCCCTGAGCCTCCAGGTGCTCATGCACGATCACGGCCTCGATGCGGTCGCGCAGGCGGGCCTTTGCCCAGACCTTGGACGCCTCCGAGCCGATGACCTCGGCATTCAGCTTCGGGTTGAGCACGCCGCTGTCCACGAACAACCGTCTCCCGGTGCCGTAGCTGCCTCCGATGGCTTCGTCGGGCAGGAAAACCCGCCGGACACTACCCCTCTGATAATCCGGCGCGCCGATTTGGTGATCGGGGATGCCGAGCTGGCGCATCCGCTCCTGGATGTAGGATTCCGCCACGTCTTCCCATTCGCGAGCCACCTCCTTCGCGTGCAATGCAGGATCCGCCGGCCTGCCCGTCAAACCTCGCGCCGAGGGCGGCAGGCCGACCATGGCAGGTGGCTTGTCGCGCCGGAGCTTTGCGGCGATGCCTTTGAGGGCCTCGACGAGGCGGCCGACGAGGCGGCCCGGGTGGCGGGGCGTTTCCATTCGACGACGTCTCACTCATGGCCGCGTAAGGTATAGCCGGCGCTTGTCTTCCGCACCGCCTCCAGGTCGTCCCAGAATCCGGGATAAGTCTTGGCCACGCAGCCGGGGTCGAGGATCGTGACGCCGGGGAACTTCAATCCTGCCAGGGCGAACGACATGGCCATCCGGTGGTCGTCATAGGTGTTGATGCGGGCGGGCTGGATCATGGCCGAGGCGGGAGGCGCGATGACCAGGCCGTCTGCAAGCTCGTCGATCCGGGCACCCAGCTTGCGAAGCTCGGCGGCGAGCGCCGCGATCCGATCCGTTTCCTTGTGGCGGATATGGCCGACGTTGCGGATTCGCGAAACGCCATCGGCGCAGAGGGCGACCACGGCCATCGTCATGACCGTGTCGCTGATCGCGTTCATGTCCACGTCGACCGCGCGGAGCGGTCCGCCGGTCACGGTCGTTCGATCGGGCTGCCGCTTCACGGTACAGCCGATGTGCTCGAGGATGTCCACAAACGCGAGGTCGCCCTGCAGGCTCGAGGGACCGAGCCCCTCGACGGTGATCGTGCCGCCGGTGAGCGCGGCCAGGGCGAAGAAGTAGCTGGCGGCCGAGGCGTCCGGCTCGATCGCGAAGTCGCGTCCGCGGTAATGCGCGGGGTGGACGTCGAAACGGCGAAACTTGCAGTTGCCGGTCTTGACCCCGAAGGCTTCCATCGCGGCCAGGGTCATGGAGACATACGGTCGAGAGACGAGGACGCCGTGCACCTCGACCGTGACCGTGTCTCTGGCATAAGGACTCGCCATCAGCAGACCGCTGAGGAACTGGCTGGAGACGTCGCTGCGCACGGTGCAGAAACCCCCGTCCATGCCGCGCGCCTCGATCGTCACGGGAGGGCAGCCCGTTCCCAGGTCGCTGCGGGCTCTGACACCCAGGTCGCGGAGGGCCGCGAGCAGGTCGGCGATCGGGCGCTGGCGCATCCGCGACGTCCCATCGAGCTGGTAGGTTCCCACCCCCGTGGCCAGCATCGCGGTGAGGAACCGCAGGCTGGTTCCCGAATTGGCGACGTCCAGGCTGGCCAGGCGGACCGGGATGCGGCCGCCGCAGCCCACAAGGCGGATCTGGGCGGTCTCGGCGTCGTGGACGACCGCAATGCCGAGCGCTTTGAGAGCCTTCACCATGACCCGCGTGTCCTCGCTGTCCAGAGCGCCGGTCAGTGTGCTTGGGCCGTCGGCCATCGCCGCGATGGCGAGGGCGCGATTGGTCAAGCTCTTGGAGCCCGGCACGCGAACCGATGCTCCCGGCGGCGGTCCGCTCCAGGGGTCGATCGTGATTTCGGCGGGGTAAAGCGACATGGCTCGATCGATCACGATAGAGGCAAGGTTGGACCGGCGTCGGGTGTCGCGGCGGCGAGGCGACGACGCAGGTCATCGGGTGTGACGTCGATGACGAGAAACCGCTTCCGGCGCGAAGTCTCCCCGGAAATGAGAGCAATCTGTGATGAGCGACAGCCAAGGCTTTCGGCGAGCACGGCCCCGATGGCGGCATTGGCCTTGCCTTTCTCTGGCGGTGCGGTCACCGCGACGCGAAGCGCCCCTGCGCGCGTCCCAAGGACGGCATTTCGCTTCGCCCCGGGCTGAGCGTGCACGGCGAGCACCGTTCCCTGAGCATGGACCGTCAGATCGATCATGCCTCAACCCCTTCAAAAAGCGCCGAGCCCACGCGAACAAGGGTCGCACCTTCCTCGATCGCGGCCTCGAAATCGCTGGACATGCCCATCGACAGCGCGGAGAGCGGTAGGCCCGTTCGCTGCCGCAGCGCGTCCCGGGTCTGGCGGAGTTGAATGAACGAGGGTCTGGCCGTCTCGGCGTCCGTGCCCCAGCCCGCAATTGTCATCAGTCCCGCGATCGGGATGCTCCGGCACGCGGCGATGGCATCGGCGTCTGCGAGGATCTTGTCCGCGGACCAGCCGTGCTTGGACTCCTCGCCCGATGTGTTGACCTGCAAGCAGATCGAAGGAGGGTTGGATTCCTCGCGCGCCAGCGTGTCGAGCAGTTGCAAGAGCTTGAGCGAATCGACAGCGTGGATCATCCGCACCAGCGGCATGGTCCGCCTGGCCTTGTTGGTCTGGAGGTGCCCGATGAGATGCCAGCGCACGGGCTCTTCGAGCTCCGCCAGCGAATCGACCTTCCTCCAGAGCTCCTGGGGGTAGTTCTCGCCCAGGTCGAGCACGCCCGCCGCGATCAGGGGACGGACCAGCTCCACCGGCCACTTCTTCGTGACCGCGACCAGCTCGACCGACGCTTCAGCCCGGCCCGAGCGGCGCGCGGCCGCCACGATCCGGCCTCGAACCGATTCCACATTCTGACGAATTCGATCGCTGGCTTTGCTCAAGAGTGCACGCTCGAAAATGGCCCGGCTGGCGAGACAGCCCCGAGGGGCGTCGTCGCGACCGCCGTTGCACCAACCCCTGGGTGACGAAATCACCGCGATCGACTATTCTCCATGATGTCCGGGCGCGGAAGTCAATGCGATTCCGCACCCCCATCATGCATTCCCTCTGTCCGGCCTCGCTAACCGCAACGAGAGCGGTGGCCGGTTGATCCTTGATTTCCCATGAGAGGCCGGTTCGTCCCATGAAGGCACTGCTCATTGTACTCGGTCTACTGTCGGCGCTCTTGATCGTGGTCCAGTTGGTCATGGGCCTGTTGATCCGCAACGGCCAAGCTTCGTTGCGGACCGCACACTTTCATTCGGGCAGCCTGATGGTCCTGGTTGCCCTCGCATACATCGCCCTGTCGCTCTCGGCAATTCTTTCCAGGCCTCGCGCGGAACGATTCTGAGCGGGGACTGGACACCGGATCCGCCGCCGAATCCTCGCTTCAATCCACGCTCAAGAGCGGCTCGACGTCGCCCTCGTTCGTGAACCGGCCGAGCAGGAACCTGGCCTTGGTCTGATATCCCAGAAATGACCGAGGGGCGGAAGGGCCCAGGCTGCGGTAGATGACCAGCATGTCGTCTCGTCCCCAGCTCACCCGGACGGCGAAGGCCACGTCCTGCGCGCAGACCTTGGAATCCTGAGCGACGGTGAGCACCCTCCAGCTCAGCCGCTTGCGGTGCCGTCTGGGATCCCACGAGACCAAGAGGGGAAGCCAGCACCGCCCTCCTCTGGCCATGCAGCTCAGCGTGAGATGGCGATGATCATCCAGGACGCGAAAGTGTCCGCGGTCGGTCTCATAAGGTACGGCAGGCAGCGCGACCGGCAAGACCTGGGCCGTCGCGCGGCCGCTGGAGGTTCGCAGGAGCAGACCGCGACAGCCGGGAATCGGCTCGGCCGTGACCCCGGCAGGCAGGTCGAATTCCGTTTCGAGGGGCCTTCCTCGCAGGTCCTTGCCGTCGATCTGATCGCCCAGAAGGGCCATCTTGCGCCCGCGGAGCAAGAGAGCGGTTCGCGTGCAGCGAAGCCCCGACGATCGGTAGGACCATTCGAGCAGATCGGCGACCGAGTTGGAGATCCATGAGCCGGGTCTGGCTGAGGACAATGCGGCGACCGTGCTTGTCAGCCGCCAGTTGGGGCCCAACCAGGAATATCCCGAACCCATTAACTCGAACCGTGTCTGGGGCTCCCGCCGGCGGTGGTCGACGACGAGCAGATCATCACGTTTTTGCCAGCCCCCACGCAGAACCGCCAGCACATGCCGGGAGCTCGACCAGGCGGGAAGCGGGGGCGGAACGTGCCAGGCGTCGGGCAGCGAGAGCCACCAGCCGATCACCCGCGCCTCGCCACTGCGCGCATACGCCCGGGCTAGCTGCGCGAGGCTCGTTCGATAGCCGGCGTCGAGTTCCACCGCGTCGAAATCGGTCGTCGCAGTGCCGGCCGGCCGGGAGAACCGCAGCAGAGATCGGAGCAACGCCAGAGCATGACGATCAACCCTCTTGGACCATCCTGGACGACAGTGCCTGGCCTCGGCCAGGCCTCTGACACACTGCCGCCAATCGGGGATGCTCAAACGGATCGGCGCGCCGTCAGCCTCGAGCTCGCGCGCGAACCAGCGTTCGAGTCTCGCCGAGTTCCCCAGGCGCACCCAGGCGCAAAGTGCCCGTGCCAGGGATTCAAGACCAGGCGGAAGGTCGCTGACTCCAAAATCGTTCATGATCGGTACCGGCTGCCGGATTCTTGGGCGGACCTGCACATGAAAGCGACGGACCTGATTGGGCGGTCGATCTTTGACACAGATTCGCGTGGTTTCCGACGGAGCAGGAGCGATCGACGTAACTCGCGAGCTATTCTGACAGATCGGCACGAAAGCCGGGCAGACTTTGGAGGAAATTGATGCCGTAATTCGAGTGAAAACCTCTCTGGCATTGGGTTTGCTCTAGTAGCTTTCCGTGATCTGCAAGTGGTTACCAAAGAAGAGTAGCCCTGAGAAGTGACAAAAAGAGTAAAGCTCGGGCCGCTTCCAAATTATAAGCAGCCACCCCACTGGCGACGGTCGTTTTGCCCCTGGTAAAACGGCTCCCCGCCAAAGGGCGAGCGGGACGCCTCGCACGACCCCCCGTTCGCCCTTTCTCCTGACACGGCCTGGATTCGAGGTTTGTCCCTCTGAGGTTCAGGCCCTCAACCAACCGGCCAGTTGATTGGTGCCGTACGACTAAGGGAGAGGTAGTCGTACGGAACTGATTCTCTGGCCGGTTTTTTTTCTTTTCACGGGATAAGCCAGGATCAGACGGTCGGGTCGGGAGCTGACGCGTTCCACCGGATCCTCGGCGTCGGGCTTGCCGGCATCGAAATGGGTGCCGGCCGTCGAGGCCAGATGCCCTCCCGCGGAAAATCCGAGAACGGCGATCCGGCGCGGGGCGACGCCCCATTTCTGGCCGAGAGCCCGGACCGGCCGTCCTGCGTCCTGCAGCATGGCCGGGTGGTGATAGCACGGGCCAAGCCGGTACTTCAGCACGAACGCCGGCACTCCCGCGAGTTGACCCATTCGGCGACCTGCCGGCCCTCATGATCGCCGGCCAGCATTCCGTAACCGCCGCCGGGCCAGACAACAACCGCGGCGCCCGTGGCCGCTTCCGGCTTCGCGAGCCAAGCCGTCAGTCAGGGTCGGAATATCCTGTTCCGGATCGTTGCCCTTGGTGCCGGGTGCTCCTCCAGGCCAGAGGATGATCACCTGGTGGTCAGTCACCGGCTCCGCCCCTTCGGCCGGAGCCATGCGTCCGCTGAGAATCCCCAACCCCAGAACCGCACTGACGATCCTCATCACCGCCCTACCCTTTGCTGACAGCCCGCGCAGCTTCAAAGCTCCCCTTGGCCTTGCGATCGACCCCCGAAACCAGACCGAGCTTATCCGGGCCGCCGGGACAGAGCGATCTGGTGAACCGGCCCGTTCGCAGATGACAAAACGCGGCGCGGTCTGCCAAAACGGCAGCGTATATCGAGCAGCTCTCCCTGGCTCATGGATCTAAGTCCTTTGCTCACAGTGTTTTCAGTGATTTCCTGGTGATGGTACATGAGTTGCATTTTGAGGGATGCAACTACTTGTAGGGGAGCTGTCAGATGACACGACTCCCGGGTCGTGCCGGGCGGTTTGATCTCGGCCGACACGTTGGATAACGGCGAAGGAGAAACAACGTGGCGAAGATTCTGGCCTATCAAGATGAGGCCCGTCAAAAGCTGGCCAGCGGTGTGGGCAAGCTGGCGCGGGCCGTCAAGAGCACGCTTGGCCCGCGCGGGCGGAATGCCGTGATCGACAAGGGGTGGGGAGCCCCGACCGTGACCAAGGACGGCGTGACCGTGGCCGAGGAGATCGAGCTGACCGATCCCTATGAGAACATGGGCGCCCAGCTCGTCAAGGAAGCGGCTTCCAAGACTTCCGACGCGGCCGGCGACGGCACGACTACCGCGACCGTGCTGGCCGAGGCGATCTTCAAGGAGGGCCTCAAGGCCCTGGCCGCCGGTGCCGATCCGATGGCCTTGAAGCGGGGCATTGACAAGGCCGTCGAGGCCATCGTCGAGAACGTCAAGGCCCAAGCGAAGAAGGTTTCGGGAAAGAAGGAGATTACCGAGGTTGCCGCGATCGCTGCCAACAACGACCGCTCGATCGGCGAGAAGCTGGCCGATGCCTTCGAGAAGGTGGGCACCGACGGCGTCATCACCGTCGAGGAGGCCAAGGGCTTCGAGACGACCGTGGACGTGGTCGAGGGCATGCAATTCGACCGCGGGTTCCTGAGTCCCCACTTCGTCACTGACCCCGATCGCATGGAAGTTGTGCTCGAAGACGCCTACGTGCTGATCCACGAGGAGAAGATCGGTTCCCCGACCAAGCTGATCCCCCTGCTCGAGAAGCTCGCCAAGGCCAACAAGCCGCTCTTGATCATCGCCGAGGATCTCGAGGGCGAGGCCCTGGCCACCCTGGTCGTCAACAAGCTGCGGGGCATCCTCAAGGTCGCCGCCGTCAAGGCCCCGGGCTATGGCGATCGCCGCAAGGCCATGCTCGGCGATATCGCCGTGCTGACCGGAGGCAAGGCTATCTTCAAGGACCTGGGCATCGACCTGGAGAACATCCAGCTCAGCGATCTGGGCCGCGCTCGCAAGGTCACGATCGACAGCGAGAACACCACGATCGTCGAAGGCGCCGGTTCGTCGGATGAGATCAAGGGCCGGGCCGAGTTGATCCGCAAGGAAATCACCACGACCGACAGCGAGTACGACCGCGAGAAGCTTCAGGAGCGGCTCGCCAAGCTCGCTGGCGGTATTGCGCAGATCAACGTCGGCGCCGCGACCGAGACCGAGATGAAGGAGCGCAAGGCGCTCGTCGAGGATGCCCTGCACGCCACTCGCGCGGCCATCGAAGAAGGAGTCGTCCCCGGCGGCGGCACGGCCCTGATCCGAGCGAGCAAGGTGATCGACGGCCTCAAGCTCAGCGGCGACGAGAAAATGGGCTCGGAAATCGTCCGCCGCGCCAACGAACAGCCGGCTCTGTTCATCGCCGAGAACGCTGGAGTCGACGGCGCTGTCGTCGTCAGCCGCATCAAGAAGAGCAATGATCCCCATTACGGCTACGATGCCGAGACCGGCGAATGGGGCAACCTGCTCGAAGCGGGCATCGTCGACCCCGTCAAAGTCACACGCCTGGCCCTTCAGAACGCCGCGTCGGTCGCGGGCCTGCTCCTGACCACCGAGGCCCTCATCGCCGAGCCCCCGAAGAAGAAAGAGGCCGCCGGCCATGATCCTCATGCTGGCGGAGGCATGGGAGGCATGGGTGGCATGGGCGGAATGGGCGGTGGCATGGGTGGCATGGGCGACATGGGAATGATGTGAGCCCGGCCCCCGCGATCTTGACAGACCACAGGCGATAGCGATTCCGTTTCTGGGAATTCATGCATAAAGGACATCAGGCAATGGCAAAGCTGGCAATTCGTCCCCTGGAAGACCGGGTGGTGATTCAGCAGATCGAGGCGGAAGAGAAGACGGCGGGCGGCATCGTCCTTCCCGATACGGCCAAGGAGAAACCCCAGCGCGGCAAGGTGCTGGCGGTAGGCCCCGGCAAGCTCCTCGATTCCGGCGAGCGTGCCGAGATCGGCGTGATCGAGGGAGACGAGGTCCTCTTCGGCAAGTACTCGGGCACCGAGATCAAGGTGGACGGCGAGGAAATCAAGATCCTTCGCGAATCCGACATCCTGGCCAAGATCGTCAAGTGACACGGCACCGCAGTCGGTCTCTATCCCCAACCTGTTCGAGGAGCAAACGTCCGTGGCAAAGCAACTGATCTTTTCCGACGCCGGTCGCCGCAAGATGCTCGGCGGCGTCGACATCCTGGCCAAGGCAGTGGGCTCGACGCTCGGCCCGACCGGGCGGAACGTCATTCTGAGCAAGTCGTTCGGCGGCCCGCTGGTCACCAAGGACGGAGTCACGGTCTCGAAGGAAATCGAGCTGAGCGACCCGTTCGAGAACATGGGCGCCAAGCTGGTCAACGTGGTCGCCTCCAAGACGTCCGACGTGGCCGGCGACGGCACGACGACCGCGACCATTCTGGCTCGCGCCATCTACCGCGAAGGCCTGCGCAATGTGACTTCGGGCGCCAACCCCACGGCCGTCCGCCGTGGGATCGAGAAGGCCGTCGCGGTGGCCGTGAGCGAGCTTCACGACAAGCTCTCGCGGCCCGTGTCCAAAAAGGAGGAGATCGCCCAGGTCGGGTCGATCTCGGCGAACAACGACCCGACGATCGGCGCGATGCTGGCTGACGCCGTCGAGAAGGTCGGCCGGGATGGCGTGATCACGGTGGAAGAAGGCAAGACCGCCAGCACCGTGCTCGAATTCGTCGAGGGCATGCAGTTCGACAAGGGTTACCTGAGCCCCTATTTCGTGACCTCGTCGACCACCATGGAGGTCCTCTTCGAGGATGCACTGATCCTGCTTCACGAGAAGAAGATCAGCAGCCTGCGCGAGCTGATCCCCCTGCTCGAGAAGGTCGCCCAGTCGGGCAAGCCGCTGCTGGTCGTCGCCGAGGACGTCGAGGGCGAGGCCCTGGCCACCCTGGTCGTCAACAAGCTGCGGGGCGTACTCAACATCGCCGCGGTCAAGGCCCCGGGCTTTGGCGATCGCCGCAAGGCCATGCTCGGCGACGTGGCGGTCCTGACCGGCGGCACCGTGATCAGCGAGGACCTGGGCTTGAAGCTCGAAAACCTTCAGCTTAGCCAGCTCGGCCAGGCCAAGCAGATCAAGGTCGACAAGGACACGACAACCATCATCCAGGGGGCCGGCAAGAAGGCCGACATCCAGCGCCGGATCGATCAGCTCCGCCGCCAGATCGAGGAGACCGACAGCGAGTACGACAAGGAGAAATTCCAGGAGCGGCTCGCCAAGCTCTCCGGCGGCGTGGCTTTGATTCGCGTTGGTGCGCCGACCGAGACCGACATGAAGCAGACCAAGGCCCGCATCGAGGACGCCTTGCATGCGACCCGGGCGGCCGCCGAAGAGGGGATCGTCCCCGGTGGCGGCGTGGCCCTGCTGCGCGTGATTCCGGCCGTTGAGAAGCTGCGGTCCGAGCTGCAAGGCGACGAGAAGCTGGGCGCGGCCATCATTCTGAGGGCCCTCGAGGAGCCGACCCGCTACATCGCGTCCAACTCCGGCCAGGACGGCGGAGTGATTGCCGAGGAGGTCAAGTCGAAGTCAGGCGCTGTGGGCTTCGACGCGAATACCGGCAACTTCGTGGACATGTTCGAGGCCGGAATCATCGACCCGACCAAGGTCACCCGAACCGCGCTTCAGAATGCCGCCTCGATCGCCGCGCTCATGCTGACGACCGAGGCCATGATCACCAACATCAAGGACGACGAGAAGGAAGGCGGACCGG
>JBAUOX010000371.1:0-5768 GCA_049579985.1 Isosphaeraceae bacterium
TTGCCCTTTCTCCCGGATGGCCGACTTGATCAGCTCCTTCTTCGACGACTCCGTGTAGTGCTCACTGAGAATCCGGTCAATCTTGCGCTGCCCGTCGACCGGGTCCTCGGGACTGACATACCTCGCGACGAGGTACTCGAGCACGAAACGTGGGAATTCTCTGTAGGCCTCGTTCCAGCGTGTCAGGGGCTTGAGGATAACCAGCCCCTCCAGCTCGCGACGGATTTTTTCATTCAACGAGCGGTTGCGGACCACATCACCGTTGGAGGTGGGTTCGGAGGGGAGAGCAAGACCTTGATTCTCTTGTCCCATCGGCAGAATCCCCTACTAAAGCTCGTCGAATGCCTTCAAAGCGTCGGTGTCGATCTTCGTCGGTTTTGGTCGTACTGTCACCCGAACCGTTTCCCGCCCGTAGTTTGGCCAGAACATCTTGCCGTCCAGGCCGCCGTGGCCGAGCTTCACGTTCAAAATCGTGAGTGTCTTCTCCCGGATCGGCTCACGGTTCAGGTCGGCTTGATAGTGTCCAAAGACCTTGCAAGAGAAGGCTTCGCGCTTACCCGGGGAAAGCTCACCCTTCCTGTCCAGAATCGCCTGTCCGAGATTCGACCGGACCGACAGCTCGTAAGCCGCTGCCACGTTTCCCTGGTTGATGATCTCAAAAGTCAGGGTCTCCTCCACATCTTCCTTGACGGCGAACTCCGCCGGCAAGCCGAGCAGCTCGACACGGGCTGCTTTCTGCTGGATCGGCTGCATCAAGACGCCGGGAATGATCATCTCCGCCAGCGAGACACCGCCATGGGCGAACCGCGCCGGCTTGCCCTTTTCTCTCTGATACCACGTGGCCCCGACCGGCAATGTGAACTGAGTAACCTGCTTCTTGCCCGAGACCTGCTCTTCCCATGGGATAACGACGAATTCGCCGACTCCCCAGTCGGCGGGAACCTCGAACCGGAGATATCTATAGGCTACGTCGTCTTCCGACTTTCCCTGTTTGTAAAGCTTCGCGGCCGAGATTGTCACGCCGTCCTCGGGGAAAAGCTCCTGAAAGCCATGATCGGAAGTGATGAGCACGAGGTCGGTCGCCTGAACCCGGCATCGCAGGTCGTCAATGATCCCGCGCACCCCCTGCTGGGAAACGAGTTGCGACCGGACCTTCTCGTTAAGTGCGGCGAGTGTGTCGTTGTGGTGATGCCCCAGGTCGTCACTGATCGGATAAATGAGAACATTGATGTCCCGAAGGTCGTCCGAGGTGTAGCCCATCTTGGCCCTGGCCTCGGTTGTCTCGGCGTCGGTCACAAATCGGACTTTACCCTCGAATTCGTGCTTGGCGACTCCGAGCGCTCGAGCCGCCAGGACCCTCTCGTCCTTGGTCGGATAGCCCGAGTAGTGCTTCCAATCCTTGCCGGTCGCGGCAGCGAGGAGCCCCCGGCGCGCGATGTCGGTCTTGCTCGGCAAGAGGCTGAAGTATGCCCGATCCAGGCCCGAGACTACCTGAAAATGTTCGGTCAGAAGAGGACGGATGACCGCGTCCCATGTGTCGTACCGCATCCCATCCATGACCAGGATCCAGACCCTCTTGCCTACCATCCGGCGCCCGGTGCGAAGTAAGTCCGGGATGATCCGCAGGGCGCTCCGTTTGCCGTACTGAAAAGCGTGAGTGTCGCCACGGATGAACCCCGCCAGGCGACGATCGAGCTGGTCTGTGTAGCTTCGCAAGCGGTAGCGTAGCCCCTGGGGGGGCTGCATGATGAAGGTGTGAGCCGACTCGTGCAGCGCCGGATCGTCGATGGATTCGAGCAGCGCGAATGCCTGGGCAACACGGAACTCCAGCAGGTAGCGTCCCTGGGCTACGTACCAGTCAAGGAGTTGCTCAGCCGAAGAGAAGTCGGGCACAACATCGGCGAGAGCTTCTTCTACCACAGCCAGCATGGTTGTCGCCGCCCTCAGGGCGGCACAGTTTCGTTCCGCCGGATCGGTGAGCTCGCCCCCGCGGAGCCGCTCGACGCTGGGATGACGATCCAGCTTCCGCGCCCAGGATGGCCAGCTCTCAGATTTGGCGTGAAAGCGATCGAGCAAGGCTTGGCGGATCAGGAAAGCGCAGACGGTTTGAGAAGTGGACTCGGATTCGAGCAGCCTGGCCGGAGCCTCGGGCCCGGAGGGCAGCAGGTCGGCGATCTTCGAGAGCCGCGCGAGCGTCAGGAAGGGTTCCGCCCGCCGGCGCAGGTCGGTCCAGCGCCCGGAGTCCTTCATCGCGACAGTGATCCGCGGCAAGAGCTCACCCAGACGCTCGGGGTCGAAGGTCGTAAGCGGCAACTTGACCCGCAACAGGGTGTCGAGGTGCGGAGTTGCGGGCGACGTGGCGAGATCTTGGAGGACGACAAACGCCGCGGCTTCCTCACGAAACGCATCCAGGTCGTTCGCGGGGACGGATAGCCAGGCGACGGACTCACTCGTCCGGACATGGCGGGCCGATTCCCAGATAACCTCGGCGACCGCCGGCAAGTCAGCCGGGACCACGCACGGGTGGCAGAGGAGACCGACGGCATGGGCGGCAAACGCCCAGGGTGACTGCTCATCGCACCAGAGGTCGTCCAGCGTCCAGTCGGGGAACCGGGCCATCAGGAGGATGGCCAGGAACTGGCCGCGGGTCCAGGTGTCCGGCTCACCCCACCGGTCCTTCCAGCGCGGGTAGGCCTTGACGATCTCATCGATCCGCTCGACAAACGCGTGCCGGTGTTCGATGAGGGCTGGGGTGGGCGGATTCACACGCGGGAAGAGACTGTGAAAATATCCCACGGTTGACAAGTCGATGGGCGATCCCTCGGCGCGGCTGATCAGGTCAGCGATCCCGCTGGCTTCGAGGGTCGCGTCGTCCCCCTCGGGACGGGTCAGCACCAGCAAGCGCGGGTTGCCGCCCGAACGGGCCCGCTCCCAGGCCCGCCGTGTCGCGACATCGTCGCCGCGGTATGGCACGATCTCCCAGGTGCGGCCCGTCTCATCGAGCAGCATGGGGCCAAGCTCAACCAATCGGTCCGGGTCGAGTGCCAGGGCGCACCGAGTGCCCTGCGGCCGCGCGGAGAGCTGGCGCCGGAGCAGCTCATCGGGGCGTTCGGGGCTCTTCCGGCTCATTGAGAATGGCTCCCTCAGTTCAATGTCCCACGAGCGTCGGTTGAGCTGTCCGGGGCTCTCGACAGCTTCAAGTTGGTTGACTCACGACGGTGTCAGTCGAATAGCTTGCCCTGACGGGGGCCGGAGCGGCTTTGAGCCTCGGCCTCCTTGCGGTCGTCGTGCTCCTGGATCTTGCGTGCCGCGGTCCGACACTGGCGGCTGGCACGCGTATAGGCCGAGGCATCCACGTTTTCCTTCAGAACACTCTGGAGCAGCCGAGGCATCATCCGGTAATAAACAACCAGATCCGCCGGCAGGACCGGCTCCTCACCAGGCTCAACCAGGCCGAGGGCTTCCTCCTCCAGTCGGCCGGCGGCGGAATAGAGCTTTTCGATCCAGCCCAGGATCTCGGCATCCGTGGGGTGAGGCGAAAGCTTGCCCTCGACAAACCGCTCGGCGTCGTGACAGGCACGCTGACGCTCGTGGTCGTTGAGCTCGGCCAGCTCGTCTGCGGTGGGAATTCGCCAGCGGCGCGTGGAGCGGTCGAGCCAGAAGTTCTCGCGGAGGAGACGCTCGAGCTGGATCGAGAGGTCTCCGGTCAGCTTGACGGTGGCCTTCATCCAGTGGGGACGAAGTTCGCCTATGCGCATTGGGCTTGTGCCGAGGCTGTGTCGGAGCCAGTGGACGGCCGAGGCCTCGTCAGAGACGCTGGGCTCCTCCTCGAAAAGCAAGCTGTTTGCCTTTGTGGACACGTTCTGCCCGGGGAGATACCAGTTATTGTCGATCTTCTTGAAATATCTTGAGCAGACGGACTCGATAAACGGCAGGTTCAAGTGCCCAACCTTGACCCCCCGCGGAATCAATTTCGTCATCAGCATGGTATTAAGGAAGGGGGTCGTCCTGTGCTCGTCGGAATACGTTGTCGGATCATCGTTGATCCGTGTAGGCAATCCCTCGAGATGTTGCTTGACTACCTCCACCACAACATCTGCAATCTGCTTCTCGGCGGAAATCGGCCTTGCATCCTCACGGCTCGAGTCTACGCTGGGAGAGGGTTTCCGAATGTTGAAGATCACATCGTGCCCAACTACGTCCTCTTCCCCCTTTCCCCCCTTGATTTGCTTGAAAGTCTTCTGGATCTTATCGAGGAAAATCATATTCTCGATCTCGAATCCGACGTAACGTACGGCTTCCTTTATGGCTTCGAAGATGCGGCCGTCGGAATTATTGAACTCGATCGTAGCGTATCGGCCGGGTTTCAGCACTCGAAACACCTCGCAGAAAGCTGCACTCATAAGCTCCCTGTAGTCGTCGATGTTCTTCGATCCCCGATCGTTTTTTCTGTGAACGACGGCCTCGGACTCCGTCTGCGTTTTCCTACCCAGCCAGCATTCGTAAAGCCAGTTGACCTCGGAATAATAGATGTTAGATCCGAATGGGGGATCAGTAAAAACGTAATCAACAGAGTTATCTGGAATGCCTTTGAAATGCCCGGCGTCGCCACATCGCACCAGGGATTTGGCCGTTTCAGCACGGAAGTAACTCGCGCTTTTCAAGAAGTCTGCTATATGCTTCGCCTTTGATTCAAACTCCCTGAAGACGTTGTCTTCGACAGCAAGCGATGGGAAATATAGCTGACCTTTAAGGCAGCAATTCCCTCCCTTGCCGAATTTATAGTTTGTCATTCGCTCGATCCGTCCGAACATCGCCGTCGCGGTGAAGAGCAAGTGGTTTCGTAAAGAAGGCTCGAATCTTGAAGCTCGCGTCCAAATCGACGAAAGGGCCCAGAGATTTCTAGGAGTGTAAAAGTGAGCAAGTAGCTTCACCCCTCGTGCGGAAAGTGCGTTGCGATTGTACTGAGGCCCTTTGGTGTTGATTTCTTCGTTCGGGTACGGCCACGGCGTCATCTGGGCCTCAATTTCGTGCAACCTGCGGCGCTCAAAATCAGTTGTCCTGCGATTCGTTCTAATCGAGACCACCGCCGGGGGTTTAGATCCATTTCCCCGCGAATCCCTCAGTCCGCGATATCTATAGAATGTGACGACCGGTATGACCGAGGTGCGCTTAATTTGGGTTTTCTTCCACTGCTGGCCACAATTTGGGCAAGGAAATACCTCCGAGACTTCCCCAGCCCCTCGGTCAACGGCCGAGTCCCACAGTACGATCTCACCTCCACACCCCCGAGGACGCCTCACGCTTTTGAATGTCGGCTTACCAGTTCGCGCGTTGATCCGACCGGTTGAATCGAGCGATTTGATCATCCCTTCGCATTTGTAAACATCGCTCCATAAGGCATGTTGGATCGTCGCTGGCATCCCGATGAAAGTATCCGCGCCCTCCGGTAGCGGCGAGTGCTCTAGGCACCAGCTTCCGAGGCGTCGCTCAACCTCCGATCGCTCGAGCAACTCCCAATCACGGTCCGTCTCTGTCCCAGGTTCGAACATCACCATCTCGGAAGGTGGGGCGTTCCTAAGTCGCCGATTCACCTCCGGGTTTTTCGGATCGTACACCCCAACTGCGGGTTCAAAATGAACCGTTTCATACAGCCAGCTGAACTCGTCCGCGGCTTCCGTCCCAATTTCTTCGAAGGCTTTCCAGAACTCTTTCGGATCGATAGGGTTACAGTAGTTGTGTGCGATGTGGCATGCCCCAGGGGACAA
>JBAUOX010000372.1:0-3321 GCA_049579985.1 Isosphaeraceae bacterium
ATCAACGATTCCAGATCCTTGATGATATTGGCAAGATCCGTAGGAGAAGTCCCAGGATTGAGACGCAGATATCCCTCCCTGTACTGCTCAAGTTGCTGCTGCCGAACCTCTGGCGATCCGCAGGCCAGATTCCAGGCGGTACAGACGGCGTTCAGACGATTCTGCCTCTCCTCAATCGTATCGCCCACTCCAAGAAAGCCTGCTGCCATTTCCGAGATCATCTCGGAAATCTTGCGCTTCGCTGAAGTGTCGGAGTTCTTTGGTTGAGTCATTCTTGGCCTCCAACGGATTGATATCGAGGCATCTCCTGCCCCTCGAACTTCACCGTTTCCTGCAACGTTTGCCCAGTGTTCGTGGAACGGTCCCGCCTTCTTGTTGGCGAGCATGAACCCTCGGGAATCCAGGGAGCGGCGTCTCAAACCATCCTTGAGAACTTCACATCCACAATCTCGCCTATTGAGAGCATCGTCAAATCCGCCCGCATCGTCCAGTCATCGAACGTCGTTCTTACAATCTACTATGTGATGATATCTAGTGAACAACACGCTGAACGTTCGTCCTGATTAAAATTCTTGCATCTTCGGCGTTATTTGGCAGAATAGATACACGTCGCCCAAATCTCGAGGAACGTCTGTCAAATCGTTGGCAGACAATTGAGCAGGAATGCGACTGAACGGAGTCATTTCCCGTGGCACAGAACTTCCATGTCGCCCGTCGCCAAGTCGGGGTTAGCAATGTCCTCGGGCTCCATCTGAGAGCCGCTGACAAGTTCGTGAGATTGGCGAAAGCGTTCCAGTCCGATGTCAAGGTTTGCTGCAAGGGTATCATAGCGAATGGTAAAAGCATCCTCGACCTGCTAAGCCTTGCCGCCGAGTGCGGATCGATGCTGGCTCTTGAAGCCGAGGGCTATGATGCCGAGGATGCCGTTGCCGCTTTAGCCAACCTGATCTCAGATCAGTCTCATGGGTCCGAGGATCAAAATGGGTTAGCGGCGTGCTAGAGCCTGAGATCACGTCCGACGCCAAAGCGGAGGTCGATCAACAAAGCGGCTGACTGTTATCGAGGGCAGTTCATTACGACTGGATCAGCCGAAGAGTCTGCAAGTCACCAAGACCCTCACTACCAGCCCGCTCAACGAGTCCGACAACTTCATCCTTGATCGTGAAGAACCGACCGGAGAGAGCGTCGGCTCGCCCTGACGCCAGTAGGACCACGAGGTCAGCGGCACGATCGGGCGGTACGTCTCTGGCTCGGCGAGGTATTCAAGCGAGGTGAAGACGTACCGCCCGATCACCGGAAAGCCGGTGAGCGTGGCTTGGATGGGATCGGCAATCTCGTCGTGGATGTGGATGGGGTCTTCGAGGATGAGCTTCCGCTCAGCCAAGGTCAGCCTGAGCCCGAGCTTCTCGTTCTTATCGATGCACTTCTTCCGCATGACATCACTCCGAAGCACTCCATTCGATTCTCGTTGGTCGAGCCGGCTGGGTCAAACAACCGATTAAGCCTGCCTGATAAACAATCAGTCAAGCTCATTCTGGCTGAGATGGGGTAGCAGGATCGAATCTCGTCTGTGGGACTGCGGCTGACGTGCCCCAGGAGGGCTATGAATTCTCCAGGTTCAATTCAAGACACGGTGGAACTGAGCGCCAAGAATTGACCCCCTCAGGGGCATTTTGAGCGCCTAAGAATGACCCCCCGTAAGCGCCTTCGTTACAGTGAGCACTCCCGCACGGAGTCACTCACTCGCACGGAGGTCAAGGGAATGCTTACGGTGGACGATTGCGGTGCCATTCGGAGGGCTCATCGGGATGGGATGCCCATCCAGCGAATCGCCCTCGAATTTGAACACTCGCGAAACACGATCCGGAAGATCTTGAAGCATCCGGAGCCCAATCCCATTCCCCGCGAGAGGAAGCGAACCGCTCCCGTCCTGGGGCCCTTCCAATCGATCATCGACCAGATCCTACTCGACGACGAAGAGGCGCCCCCCAAACAACGCCACACCGCCATGCAGGTGTTTCGTCGCCTGCAAGATGAACACGAGTACCACGGATGTTACGGCCAGGTGCAACGCTATGTGCACACGCACCGACGCCGCCATCGCGAGACGTTCATCCCTCTGGGGCACCTGCCAGGCCAACGCTTCGAGGCCGATTTCGGCCACATCCACGTCGATTTCCCCGATGGCCGGCGGCAGATTCCTTTCCTGGTCACGGCCTGGGCCTACTCGAACGCTCCCTTCGTTCTGGCTCTCCCCTTCGAGCGCACTGAGGCGATCCTCGAAGGCATGGTCAGGGCCTTCGAGTTCTTCGGCTGCGTCCCCAAGGAGGTCTGGTGGGACAACCCCAGGACCGTTGCCACGCTCATCCTTCAAGGACGCGAACGCCGGCTCCATCCCCGCTACGCCGAGCTGGCCAGCCACTACGTCTTCGATCCCCTCTTCTGCATGCCGGCTCGAGGCAGCGAGAAGCCCGACGCCGAGGCAACCGTCAAGGCCGTGCAACGCCGGTTCGCCACTCCGGTGCCCCGCGTTAGGGATCTCGATGAATTGAACATGTACTTCCGGCAACGCTGCGAGGCCGAGCACCAGCGAACCGTCCAATCGACCTTCGGTCCGTTCCGGATCGGCACCCGTTTCGCCGAGGAAAAGGTCGCGGCGACGCCGCTTCCCAAGTATCGGTTCGATCCCTGTGTGATCCGTCCGGCGATCCCGGTGGACAAGTACCAGACTGTCGCCTTCGACTGCAATCGGTACAGCGTTCCTCGATCCTTCGCTTTCCAAATGGTGACGGTCAAGGGTCACGTCGACCAGGTCGTGATCGTGGCCGGAGGCCAAGTCATCGCGACCCATCCGCGCTGCCTCGAGCGGCACACGATGGTGCTGGACCCGATTCACTATCCGGCGACTCTCAGCCGTAGGCCGGCAGCACTCGACCACTCGCCGGTGTACCGTGACTGGGAGCTGCCTGCCTGCTTCGCGGCCTTCCGTACCCAACTGCAGGCACTGCATGGCACCCTGGCCGGCGACCGGCGGTTCGTGCGAGTCTTGCAGCTCTTGAGCGAGCATCCCCTGGATCGTGTCCGTCAGGCTGTTGAGGCCTGCCGGCTCGACCAGTTGATCAGCGCCGAAGCCGCCATCCGGCGGACGCACACGCTGGCTGCAATCGAGGCACGGTTGCGCGGCTCATCGCCGTCAGACCTCGAACAGTCGGCGGTGCCTCAAGTCCACGTGCCGCTTCCCGACCTGAGCCGCTTCAACCTCCTGATGGACGACTCCCCAGGTCGGGATGATTCCCGCGCCGAAGCGTTCACCAGCCGTGG
>JBAUOX010000373.1:0-1581 GCA_049579985.1 Isosphaeraceae bacterium
TCGGCGGCGAGCCGATCGGCCAGGAACTGGAGGTAGCCGACCGGGTCGACGTTCCAGCGGGGGCAGCGATGCCAGGCCCGGACGAAGCGGCTGAACCGTCCCAGGCAGAGCGGGTCCGGGTCGCAGACCTCGATTCGGGCGCCGGTCGGACCCAGCGCCGAGATCGCCTGCCGGGCCGAGAGGCTAGATCCTTCGCTCAGGATGATCCTCATGGAGACCCCGAGGCGAGCCAGCTCGCGGGGTTGGAGACGGTCACCGAGGGGGAATCGGCGAACTCGGTCGGGGAGGGCACGTTGGGCCAGGTCACCGCGATCCGCTCGAACCCGGGCAGAGGGACCAGGTCGAGCCCGGCAACCGTCCGCACGACCGACCGCTCGCGGCGGCCGGTCGTCAGCACGTAGGGTTCCAGCCGGCCGTGGCCGTTGTCCCGCAGTGCCCCCTCCCCCTGCCAGGGCTGGGTGACCTGCCCCTTGTCCAGCGTGGTCAGGTGCAGGGCCACCGGCTGACGGATATGGTGCTGCGATCCGTCCAGGTACATGGCGATCAGCCGATGCCGGCCGCGCGTCAGGTGGCTGAGCTGGAGCGCCTCCCAGTAGATCCGGTAGCGATGCGCGGCCTGAGCAACGAACCGCTCCTGCTGCCGCGGGTCGAGCCCCGGGGGCAGCGCCACGTTGCGGCGGGCGGCCTCGGCCATCTGCTCCATCTCGTCCCGGTGCGCCGGGTCGCGCTCCCATTGGCCGACCCGCCATCGCGCCAGGGGGTAGACCCCCAGGTGGAAGAGCCACGCGAACGACGATTGCCGCATCGGGGGCAGCAGGACCCGGCCACCCCCCAGCACGCCGATCAGCGCGCGGATCGAGGCGATGTACGAGGCGATCTGGCCCGGGTCGGCTCGGTTGGCCATGATCAGCGTGGAGTCGTCAAAGACGATGCGGATGGCCAGCCCCGGCGGGTAGACCCTCCGCACCTTGTTGTGCCACTTGATCAGGTGGTTGAGAGCGAAGAACTCGGCCCAGTCGGCACGGCTGTCGGAAGCGGCGTTCGGGTTCTTCATCGGCCCGTAGCCCAGCGTGATCGGGATCGGCCGGCCACGGTCCACCGACCGCCGCACCCGGCGGAGCAACTCGTCGTAGATCTCCGGGCCGGGGCGCACGCCCACCCGGAACGGCCGCGTCAGCATGGCGTCCAGGGCCGCGCGGGCCAGCCGATCCGCTTCCGCGCCGGACACCCGCCCGAGGTCCTCGCCCGCCCGGGGCGCCTCCCAATGCTCGTGAACCGTCTCCATGACGCGGGCGCGCAGGTCATCGACGGGATAGGGAACAATCATCGGTCTTCTCCTTCGCCGGTACGGCGAGCCCTCGCACGACCTCGGCGAGGCCCTCGCGATAGCCCGTGTGTGGAGCGTAACCTAACTCCTCGCGGGCACGTCGTATGTCCACGTATCGGGACGTTCACAGGAACCGCACCCCGCTCCGGTTGATCGGGGCGGGGCAACGGGGAACCACCAGTTGCAACCCGTCGAAGACCACGCAGCCCAGCCTGGGGAGGAAGCCGGGCAAGACCCGCCGCGGCCGGGGACAT
>JBAUOX010000374.1:0-11870 GCA_049579985.1 Isosphaeraceae bacterium
ACGGTCTTCACGCAACGGCTGAAACAGTCAGGAATGACCTGGAGCCTGGAAGGGGGTCAATGGATCGTGGACCTGCGGGTGGTCCATCTGAGCGGCATCTGGCCTCAAGTGTATCAGGCATATTTGAAAGCGAAGATTCTTCCTGAGATGGGGACTCAGGAGGGTTCGAGAGAGAAAAAGCCCAGAAAAGCCGCATAATCCTTGGCACCGGCGCGATCACACCCGATCTCGATGTTCCGTTACAGGGCTCCGCGCCCTCGGCCTAGAGCGGTTTTCAATCGCCTGGATGCCGAACCTGGTGCAACGCAAAGGCACTCGAAGAACTCCCCTGTGTCCCCCCTTGGCAAGGGGGGAAAAAGACCAGACGCCGCCGACTTTCCCCCCTTGCGAGGGGGGGGGGTAGGGGAGGTGAGAGCCGCGGCGCATGCAATGCATCTGAAAACCGCTCTAGAGCGAAAGAGCGTTTGTACTTTGGTGGGCTCGCTAATGAAATATCGAAACGGACCTGAAGATCATTCCATGTAACGGTAGCAGGCTCGTGCAGAAGCTGTAACGATGATGAAACGCAGGGTGACACGCTGTCTCGTACTCACTGATCCAGTTATGGCCGTTGCCGCCATACTCCTGCGCGTCGCTGTCGATAACCTTGTAGTATTTCCCCGCGAAGGGGACTCCCAGGCGGAACTCCGGAAAGTGTTCTCGCGACAAGTTGAGCAAATACACCATGGAGTCTCTGTAGTGCCGGTCATAACGAACAAAGGCGAGGATGTTCTGCCGGTTGTTCTGGCACTCGATCCACTCGAAGCCATTGGGCAGGTTGTCCCCCTCGTGCATTGCCGGAATGTAGTTGTACACTTCGTTGAGCCGCTTGACGAACCACTGCAGCGAGCCATGCAGATGATCCCAGGTGGACTCCCAGGGCAAAGGCTCCTCCGCGTTCCACTCGTTCTTCTGGCCGAACTCCTGGCCCATGAAAATGAGTTTCTTCTGCGGGTAGCCGAACTGGAGCAGATAAAGCAGCCGGACGTTTGCGAATTTCTCGAACTCGCTCAGGTCTTCCGTCTTGTTGACCATGGTCCGCTTCATGTGCACGACCTCGTCGTGACCCAGGGGCAGGAGGAAGTTCTCGGTGTGGTGGTACAGCATCGGGAACGTCACCTCGTTGTAGACGGCGCTTCGCTGGCCAAAGGGAGCGCGAAAGAACTTCATCATGTGCGTCATGCAGCCGAGGTCCCACTTGAAGTCGAAGCCGTGACCGCCGTGCTCCACGGGCCGGGTGACGCCGCTGGCGATGGTTGAGTCCTCGGCGATGAGGATGGTCTCGGAATGCTCCTCCTTCACCGCATAGCACATCGACTGCATGAAGCGAAACCCCTCCGGGTTGTGACAGTTGCCGTGGGTTTGCAGGAAAGCCTTGTGCTTTTCCTCCGAAGGGAACTCGTAGTAGTGAAACTGCCCGGCCGCATCGAAGCGAAAGCCGTCGATGTAGAATTCCTCGATCCAGTGGAAAAGGCACGAGATCAGGAAACTCTTCACCTCATTGCGCGCGAAGTCGAAGTAGTAGGTGCCCCAGGGTGTGCACTTCCGATCGGGAATGGGGCACTCGAAGAGGTGACCGTCGTTGTCGTAGCTGGCCAGGCCGGTTGCATCCTTGGGAAAGTGGACCAGCACCAGGTCGAGGATGACCCCGATTCCTTCGCTGTGAAAGGCGTCGATGAGCCGCTTGAAGTCAGTGGGCGTTCCCAGCCGCGAGGTGGGGGCAAAGAAGCCGATCGCCTGGTAGCCCCATGAGGGGACGTAGGGGTGCTCGAGGATCCCCATCAGTTCGACGTGCGTGTACCCCATGTACTTGACGTAGGGGACCAGCTCGTCGATCAGCTCCATATAGGTGAGCGGTCGGCCATCCTTGAAGCGCCACGACAGGGGATGGACCTCGTAGATGTTGAGCGGTCCGCCAAACTTGTCCGGGAGCGGGACCTTGGGGTATTTGAACTCGTAGTATGTCTCGCCAAAGATCGGCGTGCGATTGACGTCATTTTGCAACGACCGAGCAAACGGATCGACGCGAAACTCCCAGCGCCCTCCCGGTTTCTGCACGGCGAACTTGTAGTGGAACCCATGGTGAAGGCCGGGGACGAAGCGCTCCCAAACCCCGGTGCTCCCCCGCCGCTCCATGGCGTGCGCGTGGATGTTCCAGTCATTGAAGCTGCCCACGACGGCGACGTGCTGCGCGTTGGGGGCCCAGACCGCGAAGCGAACTCCTCCCTCGGCAAGGTGCGCACCGAGGAACCGATGGGCCCGGCGATGCTCTCCCATGTTGAAGAGATAGATGTCGAAATCGGGAAGGGACCGGAGCCGGGAAGGGTCCGGTGGCGGCTCTCCGTTTACCGGACCGCGACCGATCACGGCCTCGTCGGTCACCTCGACCTGCACGTGGTCCGGTGGCGGCTCTCCATTTACCGGACGTCGACCGGTCCTTTGCTCGGTCGGCGTCGCATGCAAGGTCGGTTCCGGGTCAATCTGAAGCTGAGTCTGCAACATGGTTGAGCATCCCATAGAGGGCAACAAGGTCATTTCGAAGCAGTCGGTCCTCACAGAGCAGCAGCAGGCAGCGCTTGGTGAAGGCGCTGTCCCCGCGGATCTTGTCGATCAAAAACTCCTTGATCGTTTCGTCGTCAATCTTCTTCGGCGCGTAGCTCGCTTCGACGTCTTCCTTGGTCCGATGCAGGTACGGCTCAAGGAAGGTCAGCTCGTCCTCGAAAATGGTTTCACGGCTGACCCATTCCCATTCGACGCGCTGCAGCCAGATCCGCTCGTCGCGGTAAACTGAGTTGATGTTGATCGTGCAATCATCGGTGATATAGTAGCGCGTGAAAAGATCTTCATACATCGCGCCGTTCGTCGCGTTGGGCAGGGTGACGTGGTTGCCGGAGAACGTGCGGATGTTGGCGAAGGCGTTGGGCGTAGTCCGGTAGGCGATGGAGAGCCGCAGATAGAGGTTCTCCTTGGCGTACTTATCCTTGCGGGGCAGGACGTCCCTGAAGCACATCGCCGGCCCCGCGTCCCAGATCTCGATCAGGTTCTGGTCCTGATCGTGGTACCAGTTGGGGCCGTAGATAGAGGCCGCTGCGGCGTGCACCCAACCGCTCTGACCTAGCACATCGGTCTCCTCCTTGACCACGGGACGGGGAATCACCGTCCTTCTGACCCTGGGAAAGAACTCTCGACGAACCGGAGCCATGTGTTTACCTTCTCGGCGACGCTGAGGATGCTGGAGAATACGGCCACGTAACGTCTGGTGCTGCAAGCCCGCGGCAGCCATTCGTTGACGGTGCCGTTCCCCCGCGATGTGATGTCACAATCTAGTACTCAAACAGGTGGGGTCGAGAGACAGACTGGTTCATCACTCTGGTGTTTCCGGTCTTTCCAGATAGGCGAAGTCGAGGGGGAGTTCACTTTCAGGTGAGCGCGTTTCCAAATTCCCTCGTTTGGTTTTCTGCCTGAGTTACCCGAGTTTGATCAACTAAAAGCCTTGTGTCAACGCTCCGACCTCGCTTGTTCTGGAGGGGCAAAGGGACATCCCTGAATAGCGGGAGGGAAAAAGGGACTTATCTCGGCGTCAGTCCCGTGAAGATCGTTCAGTCTCGGGTTACAGGCCCGATCTGAAACAAGCCCCTGGCAACAGCCACAAGTCTACTCGAGCGGCCCGAAAATTTCCAGAAGATGCGCGCACGGCGCGGAGAAGTTTCAGAGGTAGCATCTAAGATGAATCCAGAGTGGCCGGGTGAAGTCGCGGGCATCGGGAGCGAAGCTCATTTGAAGCTGCTTGCTCAGATCCGTGATTCATACCGTGTGGGGCGGATAAAGTGTGAGGGACCCATCTCGGGCACATTGATGCAAGATAGTCGTTTTTCGGTTCCTGACATCTTTTTCTGCCCGGACCTCGAACCAGAGAACATTCGCGCGTGCATCCAGTATGCCATTCACGTGGTGGCTGTTGAGGATCTCCGCCTGGCAACCACGCCATGAGGTTCTTGACCCGCATTGTGGGTGGCGAGTGGAGCCTCAAGAGATAACCTTGGATGATCCTGAGGGTTCCGTTGTTGCTGACTGTTGCTCCTTTCTCGTTTTGTCCGCACCGTAGCTCGTCCCACGCCAGGTGACGCGGCCGGTCAGGCACATCCAGATCGAGCGCAGCAGGATGAAATCGGTCACCAAGTTGCCCACCGGATACCAGGCGACGTGCCGCGAACCAGGCATGGAGGTCTCGTAGACCAGGCGAAAGACCGGATACATCAAGGCGTGATGCAACAGGGCAAGTACCAGCAGCCAGCGGGGAAACGGACCGGGATACCCGGCAAGCAGCATGATCACCGCGGCCAGCAGGGCAACATGCCCGCTCTGGCAGAAGATGATGGGATCGAGCAGCCGGCCGGCAAGCCGCCAGGCCTTGCGGTCCAGTGCGTCATAAAGGATCCGGCTCCAGCCCCTGATGAGCTGACCGAGCGAGGCATACATCCGGCATGTGACGAGGTTTCGCACCAGGACCGTGCGGATCGGCAGCCCCAGGGCCTTGACCTTGCACGCCATGCCGATGTCCTCGACGAATCGGTCGCGAACGGCCGAGTGGCCCCCGGCGGCATCGTAGGCGTTCCGCTCGACAAGGATTGATTGACCGTTGGCGAAGGCCAGCTTCGACCGGTCATCATTGACGCGGTGCAGGGGGAACGATTGCATGAGCACGATTCCCCCCAGCGGCTGAACGACCTGCTCCCAGAACGTCTCGCACCGCAGCTCGGGCAAGAGACTCACGAGCGCGGCCTGCTGGGCACGGGCGTATTCCAGCATCACGCCGAGGAACTCAGGGGCATGCACGGTGTCGGCATCGAGGAACCAGAGCCATTGGCCGCGAGCCTGGTCGGCGGCCTGCTGCAAGACGTAGGTCTTGCCGGTCCAGCCGGGCGGCAGATGGTCGTTGGAGAGCACGCGCAGCCTCGCGTCTCGATCCGCGAACTCGTTCGCGATCTGCCTGGTCCGGTCAACGCTCCGATCGTCGATGACCAGAATCTCCAGTCCTGGATAGGCCTGGAGGCAGACCGACGCCAGGCAGTCGGCCAGAGTCGCTTCTTCGTCCTTGGCCGGTATGACGGCCGAGACCAGCGGAGGATCCGCCGCATCAAGGGTCGGCGATCCGGGCGAGAGGAACTGCGTCTTGCTCAGAACGTACTTGAGCACAAGATAACGGATCGGCCAGGCGGCGATGATCGCGCCGTAAATCAAGAGGATCGTGGTCTGGGCTGGTGTCATGGCGCCGGCTTTCCGTGCAGCTCCATGGGCGCACCCAGATCCTCGAGCTCGCGGCCCCGGGGATAAGCCAAAATCCCGAGCACGAGGGCCGCGAGCCAGAACGGCAGGATCGCCTCGATGCGGGGTGAGACCAGCCAGCCATAAAGCAGTCCCAAGGGCGCCGCCAGGGCGCCGATCGCCGCGGGAACAACGTGCCCCCGGAAGAACCGCGGTCCGCGCAGGTGGGGATCGCGCAGCCGGGCCCGGCGGCCGAGCACCCGACGAGTGACCGTGCTGACCACGAAGATCACGATCAGGCAGAGGAACAGGACCTGGTTCAGACGGTTCGGAACCGGCACAACGACATCGTCAGCCCTGCGCCGCAGCAAGGCGCCGGTGAGCGCGACGACCGCACCGACGCCGACCAGCACGTTGAGCACGCCCGACCTCGTCTTCTTCAAGCAGTCGAGCGAGGCCGGATCAAGGCTCTCCTCGGCGGTTTCAGCGGGATCGCGCATGGTCGATTGAACCCCGAGAGGAATGGAGGCGGCGATACAATCCCACGATCAGCTCGATCTGCCCGATCGGCTGGCCGGTCTGGCGGGCAATCTCCTCGGGCGGCACTCCCGCGGCCGCCAACGTCCAGGCCTCGCCGTGCCGCTCGCCGAGCTCACTGCCGGCACGCTCATCAGATTCCTCTCCGACAGCGCCCAGATCGGGAATGGCGATCAAGGTCGGCTCATTCCGTGCGGCTTGGTCTTCGCGCCCATTGAGGAATGATTGCGTCCGGCGACCTTGCTTCGATGCCCCTTTCACTGCGTGTCCGGGTGGTTCCTCGTGATCGTCAGGGGCTCGTCGACCGTGGTTTTCAAGTTCATTGATGCGAGACTCGATCGCGAGCAAACGCTGGACCAGCATCTGGAGACGCTGCTCGGTTTCGCTTCGAGTCATCTTCATTTGCCTGGCCGCGAGCATCCGCAAGGACACGGCCACGGCCAGGCACGCGAGCCCGGCAACGACTGTGAAGAGGGGCATGAGCGACCACAAAGCAGGGGGCATGACGCGGATCCTTCCTTGGTTGGAACGCCTGGTCTGCTCGAGCCCTGGCGTCCTGGGTTCCCTGAGCAGAGGCAGAGGCGGCGGCCCTTTTGCCTCAATGGGCGTGGGGTTGCGGGGAGGCCGGCGGCTTGGGCTCCGTAGTCTGCCGCTGTGTCGTATTCGCCGCGTGGGCCGCGTGGGCCGCATCGTAGACCTCGCGGAGCGCGATGCCCTGGGCCGAGGCGATCCGTGCGCAGTCGTCATATTCGGGGCTGAAGGTGGGGGGACGATTCTCGAGCCAGCCCAGCTTACCCCGGATCGGACCGAACCGCGTCTGGACCTCGATGCCCTGTCGCTTCAGCGTGTGGCGGCTGACCGGGTAGCGCCTGATGCCGAGAGTTCCCGTCTCGCGGAACACGATCTCTTCCAGGGGCGGAATCCTGGCCTCGTCGCAGAGCACGCTCACCATCACCGCGGGCCGGTTCTTCTTCATCTGGATGGGGGTCACAAAGGCATCGAGCGCACCCCCTTCCATCAGCTTGATCATGGTGTAGCCGACCACCTCGCCGGGCAGGTCGTCGAGATTGGTCTCGAGCACCCAGATCCGGTCGCTGGCGGGAGGAAGCTCGGCGCGGCCCAGGAACAGGCGCAGGACGTTGGCCTGCTCCGGCAGGTCGCGGCTGCCGGCGCCCAGGCCGATGCTCTCGATGGTCAGGGCCGGCAGCGGACCGAACCGTTCCACGACGGTCGTCAGGATTGCGGCCCCCGTCGGTGTCGTCAGCTCCATCTCGACCATCGATTCGGCCAGCGGAACCCCTTTGAGAATCTCTGCCGTGGCGGGCGCCGGCAGCGCCATCCGGCCGTGGGACGCCTTGATCCAGCCCTTTCCCGGTGGGACCGGGCTGGCCTCGAAGCGATCGACGCCCAGCAGGTCCAGGCCAACGGCGGACCCGACGATGTCGATGATCGAATCAACGGCCCCGACCTCGTGAAAGTGGATCTTGGACAGGTCGACGCCGTGAACTTTCGCCTCGGCCTCACCCAGCCGCAGGAAGATTCGCTTGGCCAGGTCCTTCTGCCGGGCGCTCAGGCTGCTGGTGTCGATGATCGCTTCAATATGGTGCCAGTGCCGATGAGCGTGCTCGACCGGGGCGTGAACCCTGGCTGCGGTGGCCCGGAAGCCGCCTTTTCTCACGGTCTCGAACGCGACGCTGCCGGGAAGCCCCAGGCTCGACACGGCCTCCTGGATCGGCCTGGGATCGACCCCGGCGTCCACCAGGGCGCCGAGAGTCATGTCTCCCGAGATTCCACTGAAGCAGTCGAAGTATCCGACGCGCACTCCCTACCCCTTCACCCGGACGTCAAAACGGCGAAACTCATGGTATTCTAACCGACTTCGTCGTCGGGGCAAAGGCGGAGTGAGCACGAGGCACGGACGTGTTCATGTGCACAGAATGATCGCTCCGCAGAAAAAAGATGAGAGGGACAAAGGACGTCCCATGGGCCAAAAGGACATCGCTGATATCGACCGTTTGTGAGGGCAGCGAGCCTCGGGGACAAGCACGTAAACGCTTGATACAAGCGGCTTAGGGGGGCAGGCCAGGTTTCAAGGGTTGGCCTACCGGGCTTGTATCAAGATAACTCCTGAACTGTCCGAATAGTTGGATTGTGATGGAAGGTGCGATTTGAGGGATGAAGCCGAAGGTACACCATATCGGGCTTAGGAGGCTTGAAGGCTCGAACTTGGAACGTGGGATCGTGGCTCGTTTCCCTGGGCGTAGGCTCTTCCTGCGTTTCAGGGGGTTACCAACTGGAATCCGCCGCAATTGCTTTCACAGCAAGCACTTATAAGAGGTGGCGTGAGCGGAGGAAATCCCGCCACAAGTGTTTGTCGCACAAGAGTTTAGGGTGATACTCGCCAATTGACCCCCCGAAACGCAGTATGAGCCGTCTGAAAAAGCAGTCCTGCTCCCCGCCGCTAGCGCGAGGGGGATAGAGATGGAGGGGATTTATGACGACTGAAGGTTCACACGGCCCCGCGGACTCGGGACCGCCGCCGGTCGGGCTCGTCCGGCTAAACGCCGTCACCTTAGCATGGGTCTTGGCGACCCTCCTGCTGATTCTATACAGCGTCCTGTTCAAGCCGGTCCAGATGATCCGCACGGTCGAGGACCGTCGTCACGCGGTCGAGGTCGGCCTGGAGAAGCCCGACGAGACCGCAGCATCCCGGCACGGACAGACGTTCTTCAGGTTGATCCTGCAGCATTTTGTCTTCGTGGCGGTGATCGTGGCGGTCTTGACGATCGTGGGGGGAGTGCTCGGGAGCAGCCTCGGACTCCCGGGCCTGTTCCGTGATCCACCGGAACGTGACCTCAGAGAAGAACGTCAGCGTCGAAAGGACAAGGAGTACCTCCGCTCCCGAGGGGGGGCGACGGCGTTCTGGGGCGCATTCGGAGCGACGTTCTTGATCGCCATGGTATGGACGGCGGTCTTCTACACCGAGATCTTCGAGCACCGCGAACTCTTCGACTCCAGCCATTATCTGCAAGAGGCCTTTCGGAGGCACGACGATCTGCTCCTGTTCCTGCGGGTCACGGCCACGCCCTTCCTGGGCTTGCTGCTCCTGGCCGAGTGGTTCCACGCCCCGGCCCCCGGCATGGAGCGGAATGGGAGGGAGCGCGTGCGGGAGTTCGTCCATGCCATTGCCGGTGCTCTCGTCGCGGTGACCATGATCATCGTCCTGGCGAGGTTCGGTGCGCTCGCCCACCGTCATACCGAATGGTTCGTGAGGCGTCTCTACGGGCTCCTCGAGTACCTCCCCTTCTCTGTCTTCTCAATCGACGAGCTTTATCGAACGAACTTCGACCAACGAGCCAAGATCTCACTTTTAACCTCCTTCGCGCAATTCGTACTCATCACCGGGCTGGGAATGGTGTTCTTCGCCGTCGTGTTCCACCGGAACCTGAGCCCCGGGCTGGCAATCTGCATGTTGCTGGCGTTCGGGGTCCTGTTCAGCTCGTTGCTCTGGTGGTTGAGCACGGCGGGCCAAGCGATTTTGCTCCTTGGACTGTTGGCAGTGCTCGTCTGGACGAACGGCGACCATTACAAGTACCGCTTCCCCGGAATGGCGAGGTACTACGAGAAAGCCTATCGCGTCAAGGTGGGCGACCTGCAGACGATCTTCGGACATACCGCCAAGGAAATCGGGCTTCTGGACAACCAACAGGTACTTGACCGCTGGCGCGATCGAACCGGCTATGAGAAACCACGGCTCATCCTGGTCGCGACTACCGGCGGCGCCTACCGGGCGTCGTTCTGGACGACCGTCGTCCTTGAGGAACTCCACCTGAGCTTGGGGCCCGACTTCTACCGGCACATCCGGCTCTTCACTGGGGCCTCCGGCGGGATGGTGGGCGCGGGTTACTTCGTCGCGGCGATGAAGGAGGACGGGCCGCCCGCCGAGGGGTTCACGGAACTGTTGCGCCGCGAGAGCGGGCTCGACAGCCTGACGCCCGTAGTCCGGCGACTCCTCCTCGGGGACCTGCCCGGGACCCTTCGGCCGTCTTGTCAGCAGCACGACCGCGGCATCGAGCTCGAGAAGCAATGGAGGACCTTGGGGACGACGTTCAAGGATCTGGGCGAGGGCGAGAAGGCCGGCTGGCGGCCGTCGCTGATCGTCTCACCAATGGTCGTCGAGTCAGGACGGCGGCTCCTGATCAGTAACCTCGACCTCGGCCGCCTGGCGGAGACGCGCCCGCTCGAACCGCTCCGGCTCACCGACCAAGAGGGCATCGCCGCCGAGGTGGCCCGGCTCTACTCCCGGTCGGCCGTCGAGTTCTTCCGAGTCTTCCCCGAGGCATTGCCCACGTTCTCGCTGCAGACGGCCGTGCGCATGAGCGCGACCTTCCCGCTGGCATCCCCTGCGGTCAGCCTGCCGATGGAACCGCCGCGACGGGTCGTCGACGCCGGCTACTACGACAACTACGGAGTCGACCTGGCCACGTCCTGGATCTACGTGCATCAGAATTGGATCCGGAAGAACACTTCGGGCCTCGCCCTGATCCAGATCCGTGCCTACCCGAGCGAGAAGGAAGTCCTGTCGTACTTCGGCGCCGAGGCTGGCGACCGTGACCGGATCGCGTGGCTCAGGGACCGCGTCGTTGCCAGCTTCCAGGGGCTGACCAGCCCTCTCACCGGGGGTCTGAGCGCGCGGGAGTGGAGCATGCGGTTCCGGAACGCGACGCAGGTCAGCATCCTGGACGACCTGTTGAACGGCTCCAGCAACCAAGGTTTCTTCAAGACATTCGTCTTCGAGAACTTCACCGACTTTGCGATGAACTGGTTCCTGAGCGACGATGACATCGACGGCATGCGCCGCAGCATCAGGGAAATGTATCCCGCTCACGAAAAGGGGGGCCACGATGTCGAGGCCAGCGACGCTGGCGGGGCCGGGACGCGCTCGAACTCGGTACGGGCTCGGAAGGCCCGGGATGTCTGCTATGACGAGAACCTGAAGCAAAAGAAGGAGCTCAAGGCCTGGTTCGAGCGTGGGCAGACGACGTGACCCGCGCGACCGCTGATGCCGACCGTGATTCCGCGGCGGACCAGGGACCGGGAGCCGACACCCCGTGGCCTGTCTATCCGGCTCTCGTTGCTTGGTCCACTGTCCCACGGCCCTCGGACCCGATACCTGCAAGTGCTCGTCGCTGAGGCACAGGGGGTGGTTCAGAACGGGACGACGGACCCGCCCAGCTCGAGACCGGGGGGATGCCCGAGGCGGCCGCGGTCGCGGCGGACGCCTCGAAGGCGTTACTCGGGCCTTCGACGGGGAACACGCAGCGGAAGGCCAGGTAAGGCAGCCGCGTGTCGTACTTGATCCCCTCGCGGCGGGTGACGAGCCTCTCGGCCGAGCCCCCCTTGACGACCAGATGCTGCGACAACGGCCGGGTCGGCGGGCCGGTGGGGGAGTCGGCGGGGGGGCAGGGCTTCGCGGGGTCAGAGCTGAATGGTGGTTCCTGAGCCCGTAAGTCTCTGCCTCCATGTCACTTACGCACAAATACAAACGAAATAAGCAACCACGCCCAGAGGCGTGGTATTAGGAAGCCCCCCCGAGGGGGCCATTTCCGTGTGGTTGCCCCCGTTGGGGGCGTTCGGGTGGGGAAGGCCCCGTTGGGTCCGTTAGTGGTTACTCGAAGTCCAACTCACCTTGGCGATTCTCCAGTTCCTCCTGTTCGCGTATATACTGCCGCACCCGTGTCTCATCCAGCCCAACGGTGCTCACGAAGTAGCCCGACGCCCAGAAACTCAAACCGCTCATCCGGCGCTCATGCAGCAACTCCCGATGGATCCGCACAGCGCTCTTCCCTTTCAGCAAGCCGAGGACAAACGAGACTCCTCACTGATCTCCACCATTCAAAAACTGCCAGGATCCGGGTGGCTGGTGGCCGGAGCCGAAGGCGACACCCCAGATGCCCCGGCTTCGGCCCCGGGGCTCCCCCACGGTCAGCCCCAGCCACCCAAGCCTCTTTCCCCATCATGGGATACGA
>JBAUOX010000375.1:0-10134 GCA_049579985.1 Isosphaeraceae bacterium
TGACGTGTTGCTTGGGGTGGCCTACCACAATTTTCTCGGTTTTCGCTGTCGCAACCGGATTAGTGAAGCTACGATACTTGGCTATTCCTCGTCAATGACCCTCGTTGCCAAGAGCCCGCAAATCAAGGGACAAGAATACAATGGCTGATATCGTGCTGATCAACCCGAGATTCGAGGTCTCCTACTGGGGCATGGAGCACTGCCTCCCCTTGCTGGGCAAGCGAGCCAACCTTCCGGTGGCCTGCCTGCCGCTCCTGGCAGCCCTGACGCCCGAGGGTCACACCGTCACTCTGATGGACGAGAACGTCGAGGCAATTAATTACGAACGGTGCGCCCGGGCCGACATCGTCGGTGTGACCGGCATGAGCGTCCAGCGGTTCCGGATGAAGGAGATCCTGGCCGAGCTGAAGCGCCGAGGGGTCTTCACGGTCGTCGGCGGGCCGCTGGTCACCGTCCAGGAAGACTACTTCGAGGGGATGGCCGACGTGATCTTCGTCGGCGAGGCCGAGGAGACCTGGCCCCGATTCCTGGGCGAGTGGAAGCACAAGCTCCACCAATACCGGTACGAGCAGGCCGAGAAGTCGGACATGACCAAGGTGCCGACCCCCCGGTTCGACCTCCTGAAGACCCGGCACTACGCCTTCGGGAGCCTCCAGTTCTCGCGCGGATGCCCGTTCCAGTGCGAGTTCTGCGATATCATCGTCACCTTCGGCCGTCGGCCCCGCTTGAAGACTTCGGAGCAGGTCCTCAAGGAGCTTGATGCGCTCTGGGCGGAGAAGATGCGGGTCGTCTTCATCGTCGACGACAACCTGATCGGCAACAAGAAGGCGATCAAGCACGTCCTCCGCGAGGTGACGGCCTGGCAGGTCGAGCGCGGGTACCCGATCACCTTCTTCACCGAGGCTTCGATCGACCTGGCCGACGACGCCGAGCTGATGCAGCTCATGCTCGACGCCAACATCATCGCGACCTTCGTTGGGATCGAGAGCCCCAACGAGGCATCCCTCCGCGAGACCAAGAAGTTCCAGAACGTCCGGTCGGGCGGGAGCCTGCTGGAGAAGGTCCACCGGATCCAGGACGCCGGGATCGAGGTCTGGTGCGGGATGATCATGGGGTTCGACAACGACGACGAGACGATCTTCGACGCCCAGATCGAGTTCGTCCGCGAGGCCCGGATCGCGCACTCGATGTCGGGGATGCTTTACGCGATCGCCAAGACGCCTCTGCACGCCCGGCTTGCGGCCGAGGGGCGGCTCGACCCCTCCGACCAGCCCGAGTTCGGCACCAACGTCATCCCGCTGAAGCTCAGCCGTGAGGAGCTCCGCGACGGCTACGTCAAGGTGATGAACGAGCTCTATACGCCCGAGGCCTACTTCGGCCGACTCGAAGACCTCTGGATCAAGGGGAACTTCGACATCGGGACGAGTCGCGCCAAGTACTGGAAGAAGCACCCCTTCCAGCGGCTTAAGATGGAGTCGATCTGGCTGGTTCAGGCGATCGGGCTTTTCATCCGATTCATGACCATGATCCCCGAGAAGCACCTCCGCGAGGAGTATCAGCGGAGAACCTGGCGCTACCTGAAGCACCGCCGGAACCCGGGGATGCTCTTCACCTACATGCTCAAGATCGCCCAGCACTACCACGCTCACACGATGGCCACCCAGATGAAGTCGGGGGTGACGCAGGTCTACAACTCATACTGAGAGACGTCAGATCGAGTTCATCCAGAACAGCCGGATCTCTTTCTCGATGCGCGGAATGCTCAGTGCGATCCCCAAGACTCCCCTGTACGATCGACTCGCGAGCGAGGGACGGCTCGACCTGGCCGACCGGCCCGAGTTTGGCACCAACGTGATCCCGCTGCAGATCGGACGCGAGGAACTGCTCGAAGGTTACCTGCGCGTGCTCAAGGAACTCTACGATCCCGAGGCCTTCTTCGCCCGAACTGATGCGCTCTTTCTGGATCCCTCCTTCGAGATCGGAATTACCAGCAAACGCCGCTGGTGGCGGATCTCGCCGCGCTGGCTGCGGTCGGAAATCCAATCCGCGATCGAGGGCCTTGGCCTCTTTGCCCGCTTGATGAGCCAAGTCCCCGACCGCGCACTGCGGCAGCAGTATCGGAAGCGGGTCTGGGGGTTCCTGAAGGTCCACCGCCTGCCCGGACTATTGCTTTTCTATGTTTTCCAGCTCGCCATGCACTATCACGTAGCAAAGCTGGCCAACGATATGTCCACACGCGAATCACAGCTCGTCAACTCGTTCTGACAAGACACCCGCCTGCGCGCACATGTCGCAAAACCGGCGCGGTGCACCGGAAGCGAAGTACCAACCTGGCCTTAGGTCGGAAATCCATTCCTGAAGCGATAGGCGGCGAAGTCGTTGTCCTATGCTCGTGGACAAGAAAGCGGCACGAAAACCAACCGGGTTCCCGCATACGCTCTGACTTGACTCCAGAATGTTAGTCGCGCCGAACCCAAAGTACCCGACGCCGAGTACGTTTAATTTGGCACGATCCGGGAGCCTACATCGTGTTGAGCCGACGTCACGGCACTCTCTCCCTTACAGACATTCCTTCGATTTGAGAAAAGGTTGATCATGACGACGACCATGACCGCTCGACCGGCCTCTTTTCATGTGGCATGGCCCTCAGTAATCTGGATTGGAGCCATGCATGTCGGGGCCTTGCTTATGTTCCTGCCCGCCTACTTTTCCTGGTCAGGCGTGGCAATATGCTTGCTCTTGCACTGGCTGACCGGTGGCATTGGCATTTGCATGACGTATCACCGCCTCTTGACGCACCGCAGCTTCACCTTGTGGCCGCAGTGGTTGGAGTATCCCCTGACCGTGCTGGGCACAACGGCTTCGGAAGGGGGCGAGATCGGCTGGGTCGCCGACCACCGCCGGCACCATGCTCACTCGGACGACGAGAACGACACTCACACCCCCGCTCAGGGTTTTTTCTGGGCACACATGGTCTGGTGGATGTTGGTTGATGACTCGTCGGAGCACACGGCCGAGTACTACAAGAGGTGGGCGCCCGATCTCTACAAGGATCCGGTTCACCGCTGGATCGACAAATATCACATCATCTTCCCGATCGCGCTCATGGGCCTGCTCTACTACTTGGGCGGGATGAGCTGGTTGGTGTGGGGCGGTTTCTTCCGCACCATCTTCGTGCTGCACACCACCTGGCTGGTGAATTCCGCCAGTCACATCTGGGGTTACCGTTCGCACCCCACCCGCGACAAGTCCACAAATCTCTGGTGGGTCGCCCTCTTGACTTACGGCGAGGGCTGGCACAACAACCACCACGCTTTCCAGACCTCCGCCCGTCATGGCCTGGACTGGTGGGAGGTTGACCCCACCTACCTGACCATCAAGCTGTTGTCGCTGTTAGGTCTCGCAGGCAACATCAAGCTGCCGAAAATCTCCAAGACGACCCGCGCTGTCCTGGCCGGCTCACCGAACGGCGTCGAGAGCCAGGAAGAACTCGTCGATGATCCGACACAGTTCGTTCCCAGCGGAGTCTGAGGCTCGAGCTTCTGTCCATGAGGCATTGAAATCATGCATCCCACGCCGATGCAGCATCGCTTCTGAGCCAGTCTCGCGCTGGCTCTTGTCTTTGCGGATGCGAACGACGAAGATAAACCTGCAGTTTAGGATGCGGCCCTAGCTCAACGGCAGAGCAGGGGACTCATCAGGATCAAAGGTGGCACTGAAGGGCAACCTTCAGATGCGAACCGGGTGAATTGCGGGAAACCTAAACTCTCGGCTGCCGATCGTGATCGTGCGGATGGATTGCCGCGGTAAACTTCCGGACGAGGGCGATGAAGCGGCTGCGGGGCAAGGCAATCCGCAGCCAAGCCTGGTCGGGCAATGGTGGGTTCCTCCCGGCTTCATCGCCGGGAGCGGATTGAAACGATTGAAACGATTGAAACAACGGTGGCCAGGAAGGTTCAGAGACTAGCGGGGTGAGCCCCAACAATAATCCCCGCCGACGAGCGCCCGGCCTCCGCATTCGCGTTCAAGCTCGGTCGGAGTCGATAGCGACTTCGAGCCGGGCCAAGACGCGACCCGCGGAGGATGAGATAGTCCAAGCCTCGTGGAAACGCGAGGGCCCTTGAATCCCTTGGTTGCAGGTTCGAATCCTGCGGGCCGCACTTGCCGTAGACCCCGACAGAGATTGATTTCAAACGGGGAGGAGGTGGGACAGCCGACTGGCGGGAAGGCCCATGGTTGATCTCGACCCGATTCCCTTTGCCGACGAAGAAACGGCTACAGAGGTTGGCAGGACCGTCGCTGCGTCCGTGGGGCGACCGGCACGGACGCGGACGCCAAGGCGATCGAGCGGCAGACCGCGATGGTCTCTGCTGGCAATCCTCTTGCTCACAGTTCTGGGAATTGCCCACGGGTTGGCGATCTGGAGGGGAATGGGAGGGCTCGAGGGGCTGACCAATGGTTGGCCGCCTTGGCGCGACGATCATCCCCTGTATTATCATAGCGCTCTTGTCACGCGAGCATTTCTACATCAATCGGCCACGACCGCCGGCTACGATCCCGCGTTCATGGCGGGGTATGCCAAGAGCGTGGTCTTTCCCGCATCATCGACGCTCCCGGAACTGGTCGTCTGGTCCTTTGGCGGTGATCGTCCGGAACTGGCTTACAAGCTCTACGTCCTGGTCTCGGCCAGCGCATTGCCATGGCTGGTGGCTCTCGCGGCCGCGGCCTGGCGGCTTCGAGCACGAGGAGCGGCGCTGGCGGTCTTACTGTTTCTGCTGTACATATGGACCGATTTCCCGATCAACTACGCGGCTTTTGGCATGCTGCCCTACCTGCTGGCCATCCCTCTGGGAATGCTTGCCACCGGTCTTTTCGGCGGCTACTTGATCCAGGGTGGAATTCTCAGATGGCTGATGGCCACCAGCCTGATGAGCTTCACCGTGATGGTTCACCTGACCGCCGCGATGGTCGTGGCGCCCGCGGCGGCTCTCGCCTATCTGGCGGCCTTGATCGCGAGTGGCGCCGGGAGCCCCGGGGGGCGAGATCTGGATGCGGGTCGGGCCGAAGAGCCCACCGGAGGGGATCGGGTCATCCCCCGGCGCTTTTCCGCCTGGCGGCATATCGGTGTCTGGCTGGTTCCGCTCTTCGTGCTGGCGAGTAACGCCTTCTGGTGGCTGCCGGGTCTGTGGTTGGCATCCACCAAGGGAGCCAGCGACTTTGCGTTTGCCCATTCCTCGGAAGGAGTCTTTGGCCGCTTGCTACAGGTCGTCACGGTGGAGGCCGAGGTTCAGTCCATCCTGCTCGCACTCGGGTTGCCGGGCCTGGTGCTCCTGGTGCGGCAGAGCCGCATCCGGGGTACGGCCCTCGCCGGGTTCTGCGTAAGTGGGCTTTTCTGGGGATACTTGGCCGGTGGTTTCCAGGGCCTTGACTTTCTGCAGCCGGGCCGGCACACCTATGCTTGCTATACGGCACTCGCGCTTGCGGGTGGAGCGGGGCTGGACGCATTCTTGCTCAGGCTTCGCGGAGGCGGCGAAGGTGCCAGCCGGCTCGATCGCTGGGCGATGGCGGCCGCACTCGTGATCGGATTGCGGATGCTGGGTCCTCCACTCTTCGAGTCGCTCCGGCAGCGTCTCTGGGCCGGCGAACCGTTCCTGTCGAGCCGGCCCTCGCCGCGGTTGCTCTGGGTCATCGACCGGGTGAAGGCGCACGTGAAGCAGGGTGAGCGATTGCTCTACGAAGAGGGAGGGAAAGGCCTCTCGGGAGTTCCGGACCCGTTTCAACGCGGTCGATTCAGTGGACTGCTTCCCGAGCATACAGGAGTGGAGTTGATCGGAGGTCCCTATCTCCATGCTGCCCTGACAACCAACTTTACCCAGTTTGGCGAAGGGGCGTTATTCGGGAAGTCCGATTGGGATCGCGAGCACTTCGTGAAGTATGCTCGGCTCTACCGGCCCCGCGCGATTCTCTGCTGGAGCCCGCGTGCCCGGCGGTTCTGCCGATCCAACCCCGATCTGATCACGATCCTCGACGACGACGGCGCGGTCCTGATTGCCACGGTTCACGGCTTCGCGGGCGATACGATCGTGGGGGCGGCCCACGTGGCGGCCGAGCCGGGGCGGTTGCAAGTGCGCGCGATGTCCCCCGGGGTTGACGGATCGATTGTCTTGCGGTATCACTCCGTCCCGAGTCTGCGGGCCCGACCGCCCATCCCGCTCGATCCGCGATTCGAGGAAGGGGATCCCGTTCCATTCATCGGCTTGCGACCGCCTCCAGGCACCCGTGAGGTGGATCTGGAAATGGTCGCCCCTTTCTGATTTGCATGGTGGTCGGGCGGTGCATCGGGCACTCGAGGTGAGATCGCGGCGGCGCACGGATGAATTCACGTCCTGCGTGGCTTTCTCGAGGGAGGGAGTATGCCGTGCTAGAGATCGACTCCGCACCGCGATGTCGCGCTCTCGGTCGGTTCTCGCACCATGTCTTCTGGTGTCTCTGGGCCGTGATCGTCGCGATCGCGGCGGCTTTCTACTACCCGAAGGCCGCCGACCACCGCAGCGCCTTCGTGCGCTGGAGGCCCCAGGTGCTCCAGTTCTGGGAGGGAACCAATATCTATGACAAGATGTTGTTTCCCAATCCTCCGATCTTGCCGATCACCCTCGGCCCGCTCATGGCGCTTCCCCCGGTTGCCGGGGCCATGACCTGGTTTGCCATCAAGGTTGCGCTCACGACCATCGCGCTGACCATGTGTTTGAACGTTGTGAAGATCAGGGACGGCCCTTTCCCCCCGTTTTTCCTGAGCGCGATCTTGCTCCTGAGCCTGCGACCCATCCTGGGTGATCTTCATCACGGCAATATCAATCTCTTGATCCTCTTTCTGATCGTGACAATGTTTCAGGCGTGGCGGCAGGGTCATGATGTCCTGGCGGGGTTGTTGTTGGGGTTGGCCATCTCGTACAAGGTGACGCCTGCGCTCTTCATGCCGTATTTCGTTTACAAACGATCATGGCGGACGGTGGGATCGACGTTCCTGGGCCTGATGCTCTTTCTGCTCGTCGTGCCCAGCCTGATTGTCGGGCCCCGGTTCAACTTCGATTGCCTGAGTATGTGGTGGCACCGGATGTTGACGCCCTTCCTGGTCGAGGGCGCCACCAGTCCCCTGGAGATCAACCAGTCGATGGTGGGGGTGCTCACCCGCCTGCTCACGGAGATTCCTCCGGGAACGAATCGCTACGATCTCCACCTTGACGTGAACGTCGTGTCCTGGCCGCCGCAGGTGGTCAGCTATCTGGTCAAATGCATCACGCTCGTGTTGGTGGGCCTGCTGGCCTTTTTCTGCCGGACCCGGGCCCAGGATCGCCGCGATCCGCGATACCTGGGCGAGGTTGCCCTGGTTGTCTTGACGATGCTCTTCGTCTCGGAACGGAGCTGGAAACACCATTTCGTCACGCTGCTGCTACCGTACACATTTCTTGTCTGGGATCTCTATTTCCCCGCGACGAAGCCGCGGTCTCGGCTGGCGATCGGTGGCATGCTCTTGCTGTCGTTCCTGTTCATGGCGACCACCTCAACGGAGCTTGGCGGTCTGTTCGCGGACGGGAGAGGACACGAGATCGCGCAAGGCTACGGCATGTTCCTGTGGGCCGCCGTCGTTCTCTACGTGGCGGTTGCCTGGCGGCTCCGGGCACGTGGGTGCGAGTCGACGGCCGCGTTGATGCCGGCGGAGCCCGGACTGACGCCGCATGTCGCCTATTGGAAGGAAAGGCGGGAACGAATCAGATCGAATTGAGTGCTGCTCTCGGGAGGAAAGAACTGGCCCGGGAGACTGCGGAAGGCCGATTAAAAAAGAGCGCGCGCTCGGCCGGTGCCAGACCGTTAAATGAGTGAGGACAGGACTCATTGCGGGCAACAATTCAGCAGATCCCGGCATCGGCCGCGCAGTCCGAGAACTCATTTCTGTTCGATGAATCGCTTGGGGATTGGCCGACGCGTCACTTCACTCTCGGCCGAAGGCCAAGGAGGGCCTATGTATCCGTCACACAAGCAGCCGCACAAGAAACGCGGTCGGAACCTTTCGCTCGAGTTGCTGGAAGATCGTCAGCTCTTGAGCGCAGGCGAGGGCAGCACGTTCGCGATCATGTCCGGGAATGTTGCCACGGCAAGGCAGGTCTCGTCGGTGCAGTTCGAGATCAACCCCAACGACTTCACTCCTGCCCGGGATGGCAAGATTCTTCTGGGCATCGATGTCGCCGCCGATCCCAGCACGTCGGTTCAGCCCGAGATCGTGTCAGTCAAGAACGCCCATGGCCAGGTCGCCGGGGGACTGATTCACTCCGCTTATACCAGGCAGATCATCAAGGCCAAGAAGCTGACCGATCCGATCAGCTCGGCCGTCCTGATCAGCCTTCCCGTGCCCAAGCCCGGACAAGCCCCGGCTGTCTACACAGTGCAGGTTCGGGCTGCCAACAGCACGACCGGTGATTACCTTCTCGGATTCTATCTCCCCGGCGACGTCGCCGGTACCGGCACGGTCACCCAGGCCGATCTCCAGACCATCAAGTCCCTCATAGGTGTCACGGCAAGCGCGTCGAATTACAACTTCGACGCCGATGTCAACCGTGACGGCATAATCGCCCCCGCCGACCTGGCGTTTGCCGCTATGGACCTGGGCGCAAGCACCAAGATCAGCCCAATCATCAGCGTCAATCTCAACCCGGCGACCGACGGTCCACTGAACGACCGGATCACCAATTTCAAAACCGTGAACTTCACCGGCACGGTCACGCCCGGAACGACGGTGACATTTACCGAGATCAACAACAACTCGCCCGGCGCGACCACCACGGCTGACGCCTCCGGTAACTACAGCATCATGGTTCCGCTCGGTAACGGATCGAATACCTTCGATGTCACTACGATGGACGCGTTCGGCCAGTCGATTTCCGGCCAGATCTCGCCGGTGACTTACTCTGCCAATCCGCCGCAGGTCGTCAACACGCCCGCGTCAACCTCGACAAGCTGAGCAAGTGGACGTCATGGCGTCCGCGAAGCCACTTGAAACCTTGAGCAGGCCTGGTGGGCGAGACCGGTTCAGCCAGGCTACCCGGTTTCGCTCTCCAGAGTCGTGCCCGCAAGCGCCGCGGCGACGGCGTCGCGCACCGTCGCATCGGTCGACTTGCAGGTCTGCCGCAAGGCATCGATCGCCGTTGCGGTGCCGATCCGGCCCAGCGCCCAGGCCGCCGCGGCCTGCACTACCGGGTCTTCACCGGCGTCAGCGAGTCTTCGAGCCAGAGCCGGCACCGCCGCCGCGACATGCCGCTGTCCCAGCACCAGCGCCGCATTCCGCACGAGACCGACCCTCTTGGTCCGCAGAAGCGCAGTCCCTCGCAGCGCGGTTCGCCACGCGTTTTCGTCGCGGTCCAGCCATTCGATGAGGTCGGGATCCGACCATTCCAGCCGTCCCTGCAGTTCCACCAGCCGTCCCGCCGGCGCCTTGCGATTCCAGGGACAGACATCCTGGCAAACGTCGCAGCCGAACACCCAGCCGTGAAGCTCGCCGGCGAACTCCTCCGCGATCGGTCCTTTGTGCTCGATCGTCCAGTAGCTGATGCACCGGCGCGCGTCGAGCTGATAGGCAGAGACGAAGGCGTCCGTGGGGCAGGCGTCCAGACAGCGGGTGCAGGTCCCGCAATGATCGGCGACATGAGGGTCGTCGGCAACCAGGTCACGATCGACCAGAAGCGCTCCCAGGACGGTGAAGCTTCCCAGCGCCCGGTTGATCAGCATCGTGTTCTTGCCGATCCAGCCCATGCCTGCCAGTCGGGCGAAGTCGCGTTCCATCAAGGGCGCTGTATCGGCGAGGGCCCGGCCGTGGATTCCAGGGCATTGTTTGCGCAGCCAGGCCAGCAGCTCCTCGAGCCTGTCCCAGAGGATCCGATGATAATCGAGCCCGCGGGCGTACCGTGCGATCTTTCCATGGACCGGGCTGGATGACTCGGGGACGTGCTCTCCAGAGACGAGGCTGACCATCACGACCGAGCGTACTCCCTCGAGCAAGGCATCGGGATGTCGCCGGAGCTCCGCGTGTCTCTGCATGTAGGTCATTCCCGCGCCGTGACCGGCCTCGAGCCAGTTGACAAG